>CADAFA010000027.1:0-11732 GCA_902787065.1 uncultured Elusimicrobium sp. | reverse complement strand
GTTATCATAGGTTTGCTGAGTTCAATAGCAATACCTATGTACAAAAAAGCAGTGGAAAAAAGCAGGGCGGCCGATGCTCTAATTGTAATGAATAGTATTGATAAAAGTGAGCATGATTGGTATCTTGTTAAAAACAATTATACCAAAGACTTTTCCGATCTAGATATTGAATTAACCAACAAGGAAGGTAATAAGGCGGCAAATGCGACTTTGGAAACTGAAAATTATACCTTTACTCTACAAGATGATTCAATAAAAGCACAAAGGAATAATAACGAATATTCTTTATATAAATTTTATGACGTGGGGGGTATATATTGCCTGCCGCAGGAGCATTATATTTGCCAATTAAACATGTGGAAATCACCTAGTGCCGTGAATAAAGGTAAATGTGGGGAAATAAACGGTTTTTGGGCAAACAGTAACAGTACCTGTTATTCAACAAGTGAGGATAGGTGTAAAAGTTTATATGGTGATAGCATGTGGAAAGAAAACGGAGCAAATAGTTTTTGTGGAGTTTCATATGTAGCAACAGCTAAATTAGGTGAATATCAAGAATGTCGTGGAGGATGGGGATCTTGCTACTATTCAACATTTACCGGAGAAGGATCACAATGCTTATCGGTAGGCGATCTAGGATGTCGTTATTCTTATTTTTATGGAAATGCAGAATGCCAAGGGATTAAATCGGGAGGTTGTAACGACAGTGAATTTTTCAGTGGTTCTACTTGCATTGCAAAAGATTCAGAAGCTTGTTCAGGATCAGTTATACATTCCGGAGCGAAGTGTATAGCAAATGCTAGCGGCGGTTGTCGTAGTATCACACTTGAAGCAAATGCTGTATGTGAAAGAAAGGCTGGGAGTCACTTTGGGGGGTGTACAGGCAATATTTATGGTACTGTAATAGCTGATGATGAACATTATACTAATGTATCATCTACCTTCTATGAAGGATCCTCCTGTATAGGGAACGTATCAAACAGTTGTGGTAACAGATATGGATATACAACTTTCAAATCAGGTTCCCGTTGTATAGCTAATGTAGATGATGCTTGCAATGGTTCAATATTTGAACCCGGCAGTTGTTGTAAAGGGCATTGTTCTGCTTCCGCACCGAATTGCGATTGTCCTAAAAATGAAGATGGCTCTTACCCAACAAGTTGCCCTTAATTAATACGAGTAATATTTAAACCCCCGCACTAGAGATAGAGCGGGGGTTTTGTTTTGAAGATTTCAAAAATAAATTATTTCTTTTTACCAGTCGGAACAGGAGTATTTGTGCCGAGGTAAATTTCCTTTAATTTATCTTCAATTTGTTGGGCGAGTTCGGGGTTGTCTTTTAAGTATTGGCGGGCATTTTCCGCGCCTTGGCCTAACTTTTCACCGTTATAGATAAACCAAGTGCCGCTCTTTTCCACCACTTTACTGTCAACACCCATTGAGATTAAGCAAGATTCACGGGAAATACCTTCGCCATGCAACATTGTAAATTCAGCTTGCCTGTACGGTGGCGCAACTTTGTTTTTTACAACTTTTGCGCGTACACGGGTACCGATAACTTGCTCGCCTTGCTTAATATTTTCAATTTTTCTTACATCAATTCTAACAGATGAATAAAATTTTAAAGCAAGACCGCCGGGGGTTGTCTCGGGGTTACCGAACATTATGCCGATTTTCTGGCGAAGCTGGTTAATAAAAATAATGCTCGTTTTCGTTTTGTTCAAAAGGCTTGTTAATTTGCGAAGTGCTTGGGACATTAAACGCGCTTGTAAACCGACGTGGGCATCACCCATTTCCCCCTCAATTTCCGCTTGCGGAACAAGGGCAGCGACGGAGTCAACAATAATCAAATCCACTGCGCCGGAAGAAACTAATTTTTCAGCAATTTCCAAAGCTTGTTCACCGCTGTCCGGTTGGGAAATTAAAAGTTCATCGGTATTAACACCGATTTTGCTTGCATAAACAGGGTCCAAAGCATGCTCCGCATCAATAAAGGCAACAATGCCACCGTTCTTTTGCGCTTGTGCGGCAATATGCAAACTTAAAGTTGTTTTACCGCCGGCTTCAGGCCCGTAAATTTCAATAACGCGGCCGCGCGGAATACCGCCGATACCAAGGGCCAAATCTAATGAAAGCGCACCTGTGGGGATGCATTCAACTCTTTTAACGACATTATCGCCAAGTTTTGAAATGGCGGTTTTACCGAAGGACTTTTCAATCTGGCTGATTGCAAGTTCTAAGGCTTTTGCTTTATCTAAAGCGGCCTGTTTTTCTTTTTCTGCCATATACTCTCCTATTTCTTATGGGGCTTTTGGGCCTTAAAGGTTAATTTTTGTTTTGTTTCATCAAAATCAACTGAAATTGTTGTGCCTGCCGGATATTGACCGACTAAAATAAACTCAGCTAACGGGTCCTCAAGTTCGCGCTGTAAAGTGCGAAGCAAGGGGCGTGCGCCGTATTTGGGCTCATATCCGTTTTTGGCTAAATATTCTTTTGCACTTTTAGTATACTTTATTTTTAAATCTTGCGCTACAAGTTTTTTGGAAATATTTTCAAGATTTAAATCCAAAATACTTAAAACATTTTCTTCCGTTAAGGAGTGGAAAACTATAATTTCATCAAGCCTGTTAATAAATTCCGGGTTGAAAGTTTTGCGCACTTGTTCCATGACATTGGTTTTCATATCGGTATATTCCGCTTGCTCATTTTGTTCGGCGGAAAAACCCAGATGAGAACCTTTATTTGTAATTTCACGCGCACCGATATTTGAGGTCATAATAATAATTGTATTTTTGAAATTTACTTTATGGCCTAAATTGTCTGTTAACTGCCCTTCGTCTAAAACTTGGAGCAAAATATTGTAAATATCGGGGTGTGCTTTTTCAAATTCATCTAATACTACAACGCTGTAAGGGCGGCGGCGCACAGCTTCTGTTAACTGACCGCCTTCTTCATAACCCACATAACCCGGGGGGGCACCGATAAGGCGGGAAACGGTAAACTTTTCCATATACTCAGACATATCAAGGCGGATCATGGCCTCTTCATCGCCAAATAAAAAGGTTGCAAGGGTTTTGGCAAGTTCGGTTTTACCCACACCCGTAGGCCCTAAAAATAAGAAACCGCCGATTGGCCTGTTTGGGTTTGATAAACCTGTTCTTGAACGTCTTAAAGCTTTGGCAATAACTTTTACTGCCTCTTCTTGGCCGATAATGCGTTTGTGTAAATATTCTTCGGCTTTCAAAATCTTTTCCGTTTCGCTTTGTGTTAAACGGGTAACGGGAATGCCCGTCCATTTTGATGCGACCAGAGCGATATCTTCCTCGGTAACTTTAATATTTTTTTTGCCTTGTTTATTTTGCCAGGCGGTTTTTAAAGTGTTTAATTCTTCTTTTAATTTATGCTCTTTTTCTTTTAAGGTAGAGGCTTCCGTATACTGTTCCTTTTTAAGTAATTCTTCCTTTTTCTCTGTTAAAGTTTTTAATTGTTGCTCTTTATCTTTAATTTCCGGGGGAAGGAGTGAATTTTTTAAACGGGCACGGGAGCCTGCTTCATCAAGCAAATCAATGGCTTTATCGGGCATAGCGCGGTCCGTAATATAACGGTCGGCTATACGGGCGGCGGCTTCGATGGCTTCATCGGTAAATTCTACCTTATGATGATCCTCATAATTTTTCCTAATACCCTTTAAAATTTCTACGGTTTGCGCAATCGTGCTTTGCTCTGTTGTTATAGGCTGAAAGCGACGCTCCAAGGCCGGATCAGTTTCAACATATTTACGGTACTCATCAAAAGTTGTTGCACCGATACATTGTATTTCCCCTCGCGCTAAAGCCGGTTTTAACATGTTTGATGCGTCCGTTGAGCCTTCCGCTGCACCAGCACCGACGATTAAATGAAATTCGTCAATAAACAAAATAATATCTTTTGCCTGTTCAAGTTCTTTGATGATATCTTTGACTCTTTGCTCAAATTCACCGCGGTATTTTGTGCCGGCGACTAAAGAACCTATATCTAAACTTACAAGACGTTTATTATGCAAGACATCAGCAATATCGCCATTTGCCATTTTTTGTGCGAGACCTTCAACGATGGCTGTTTTACCGACACCGGCCTCACCTATCAAAATCGGATTGTTTTTTGTGCGGCGGGCAAGTATTTGGGTAATTCTTTCAATTTCATCTTCGCGGCCGATAACGGGGTCTAGTTTCCCTTCTTTGGCAAGCAAAGTTAAATCCCTTGAATGTTCATCCAAAACAGGGGTTTTTGATTTCGGTTTTGTGGCAACTTCCGTCATGACTACAACACCTTGTTGTGGAAAAATGCCGCCACCGCCAAGGGCTTGTTCTTCCTGTATTTTTTTTGTTATTTGACGAAGTGCCAAAGTTCTAATAAGATCCTGCGGAACTTGCAAATTTTCCAAAATTTTTGCGGCAAGGCCTTCTTGTTCCAAAGTTAAAGATAAAAGCAAATGTTCCGTTTCAACCGTTTGGCTCGCGGTTTGCAAAGCTTCTTCAAAAGACCTTTCCAAAATATTTTTTGCACGAGGGGTAAAAGGAATCGGGCCAGAAGTTAAAAGATTATCGCCAAGGCCGACAAGTTTTTCAATTTCCCTTTTAATTTTTGCCGGGGTAATATTTGCTTCTTTTAAGATTTGGGCGCTCATCTCCCCTTTACAAGAGGCCATTGCCAAAAGTAAATGCTCCGTACCCACATAATCGTGGTGGAAATTTCTTGCTTCTTCCTGAGCTTCTAAAACTACTTTTTGGGAACCTGCGCTAAACCTTAATGCCATAAATTACCTCTTAAAAATTATACTACTTTTTGTTTTCGCGTTTTGCTTTAATAAATTCATAAACAGCCGGCAAAACGGAAATAATAATAATTGCAACTATTATATAATGAAAATGTTTTTTAACAACTTGGGTAGAACCAAAATAATAACCGCCCAAACAAAAAGTACAAACCCACAAAATTGCACCCGTAATATTATACAAAGCAAAATGGAAATAAGACATTTTACCAATACCCGCAACAAAAGGGGCAAAAGTGCGGATTATAGGAATAAAGCGCGCCAAAATAATTGTTTTACCTCCGTACTTTTCATAAAACTCATGGGCGGCAAGCAAATGCTTTTTATTTAAAAGTTTGCCCGTATCTTGCGTAAAAACTTTTGGGCCGATAAATTTACCAATACTGTAATTTACCGCATCCCCCAAAACAGCTGCGATAATCAGGATAGTCAATATTAAAGGCAAATATATTACGCTACCCTCAACACTTGCCAATGCACCGACGGCAAAGATTAAACTGTCCCCCGGTAAAAACGGAGTAACAACAAGGCCCGTTTCGCAAAAAATAACCGCAAATAAAACAATATAAAGCCAGGGGCCGAGTGTTGCCGCCAAAGTATTTAAATGTGCGTCAAGGTGTAAAAAGATATCAATAATTTGTGTTATAAATTCCACGGTTTAACCTCTATTTGCCTTCTTCAATGCGCGGAAAAAGCGGTGCATATTTTTGAATTTCACCCGCTGCCAAACGCCTGCTGATTTCTGCAGAAGTATTTGGCATAAACGGTGCAATCCAGATAGCGACATAACGCAAAGCAAAAATTAGTTCCATCAAAATATTTTTTGCTTTTTCCAAATCCGTTTTAGCAAGTGCCCAAGGTTTTGTTTCGTCAATATAACGGTTCATTTTGCCGATTAAACCCCAAGCTAAATCAAGGGCTTTATCAAAAGCAAGTTCTTCCATTTGCTTGTCATATTCGGCATTAATTTTTTGTGCTTCTTGAAGCAAGGCGCTTTCACTTTCAAAAGTTTGCGGAATTGTGCCGATATTTTTTGCCGCCATATTTAAAACGCGGGAAAGCAAATTGCCGAGGTCATTAGCCAAATCGGAATTAAAACGTTTTTTAAATTGTTCAACGCTAAAATCGCCGTCACCGCCAAAAGGCACTTCGCGGAAGATAAAATATCTTAAAGGCTCAACACCGTATTTGGCAGTAATATCGCGCGGATCAATAAAATTACCGAGGGATTTGGACATCTTTTCCCCCTCAACAGTCCACCAACCGTGTGCAAAAACTTTTTTAGGTAAAGGCAAACCAAGGGCCATTAAAACAGCCGGCCAAATAACCGCATGAAAGCGGAAAATTTCTTTACCGATTAAGTGAATATCAGCCGGCCAATAATTATCCATATCATGCGGATAATTTTCATACCCCGGTATGCCGAGTTTTTTACCATAGCCAATAGCGGAAATATAGTTTATTAAAGCATCAAACCAAACATAAATTGTGTGGTTTGGCGCACTCGGAACAGTTACACCCCATTTAACTTTTGTACGGGAAACTGATAAATCTTTAAGCCCGCCTTTGACGAAATTTACAATTTCGGCTGCCCTGAATTTCGGGCTTAAAAAGTCCGGGTTATCTTGGTAAAATTTGAGCAATTTATCTTGATAAGCGGAAAGTTTAAAAAAGTAAGTTTCTTCTGAAATCACTTGAGGTTCTTTTTTATGTATCGGGCATTTACCGTCAACAAGTTCGCTTTCGTCAAGGTAAGATTCGCAAGACATACAATATTTGCCGGTATAAGAACCTTTGTAAATATCACCGGTTTTTAAAAGCTTTTCAAAAATTGCCTGAACAACAACTTCATGGCGCGGCTCTGTGGTGCGGATGATATCGTCGTATTTAATATCTAAATCTGTCCACATCTCTTTGAATTTTGCAAACATATTATCTGTCCATTGTTGCGGTGTAACGCCTGCATTTGTGGCGGACTTTTCAATATTTGCGCCATGTTCATCTGTGCCGGTTAAGAAGTAAGAATCAAAACCTTTTTGTTTTTTGTAGCGGTTAATAATATCGGCGGCCAAAGTGGTATATGCATGGCCGATATGCGGAACTGAATTTAAATAATAAATCGGGGTTGTAACGTAAAACTTTTTCATAAAATCTCCTGAATATTAATGTTTGAAATTTCTGCCTTAACCAAAGCTGCTTCCGCAACCATTTGCGGCGCGACATTTTGCTTAAGCGCTTTTTTATAAAAAACAAAATCTTGTATTAATTTGGCTAATTTATTTTTAGTTTTTTCGTCATTTGCTTGCAGCCAATTTTGATGAATTTTTTGTAAAAGCATATCTAAAATTATATTTACTTTCGGGCGTGCTTGCGCCAAAGTTCTGGGCAAATTTAAAGCCGCTTGCGTTGCAAAGCTTGCGTCGCGTGAAAGCGGTGCAAAGTCTTCAAGCAAACCGGCAATTAAAGAGGCATTTTCAGTTGAGCCTTCTGCAAAATCTGCCGCTTTTTGGGCAATACTTTCTTCAACAAAATTATCTTTTAAAATCTCTGTAATAATTTGGGTACTAAGAGGGGCAAAAGGTATGCTTTGGCAACGGGATTTTATTGTTGAGAGCATAGTTTCGCGCTTTGAAGAAATTAAAATCCAGACAGTATTTTGCGGTGGTTCCTCAATAAATTTAAGCAAAGCATTTGCAGCGGCAGGCACTAACTTTTCCGCTTTATCGATTATAAAAACTTTCCAATTTGCCGCAACCGCTTTTTGTTGTGAGGCGGTTGTTAAGGAACGAACAGTTTCAATTTTGACATTTTGTTGGTCGTCAACTTCTTCTTTTAAAAGGGCGGCTTGGTAAGCATAGTCCGCAAAAATAATATCGGGGTGCGTGTGCATTTCAATTTGTTTGCAACTTTGGCACATTTGGCAAGGCTCAAAATCGCTGCCTAAATTTTGGCAGTTCAAAGCTTTCGCAAAAGCAAGCGCAGCGGTCGCTTTACCAACGCCGGCAGGGCCATAAAAAATCATAGCAGGCGGAACTTTACCTGTTTTGATAAAATTTTTTAAGTTATTTATAGCAAAATCTTGCCCTTTTATTTGCGCGAAGTTCATATGATGTTATGCTTTTTTATTTCCTTTAAAACTGTTTCCTGTACGGCTTTAATGTCATTGTCCGCGTCGATTATGACTGTATTTTCTTGCTTGGCGGCAATTTCCCTATATCCTTGGCGCATTTTATGGCGGAAGGCTTCGTCCTCCCTTTCAAGACGGTCGGAAAATAAATATTCGCCGCGCTCTTTAAAATATTTATCGGACATTAAAAAAACTAAAGTTAAATCAGGCGTTAAACCTTGTGTTGCGATATTGTTTAAACGGTTGATTATTTCCATATCTATACCGCGTGCATAACCTTGATAGGCACAAGTTGACATTGTGTAACGTTCACAAATAACAATTTTGCCTTCTTTTAAAGCAGGTAAAACTTTTTGCTCGGTATGTTGTGCGCGGGAGGCTTCGTATAAAAGAAGTTCCGTCATAGGTGCAACAACATTATCGGGGTTAAGCAAAATTTCGCGAATATCTTCCGCTACTTTATTGCCACCGGGTTCGCGTGTAAGTACGACTTCTTTCCCAAGCTCTATGAAATACTTCTCAAGCTTATTTGCCTGTGTACTTTTACCGCAACGATCCGGCCCTTCAAAGACAATAAATTTACCTGTATAAGATGGTTTTGAATATGCTTGGGGCATAGTAACTCCTGTATATATAAATTTTAGCAATTTTTGACCTTGTTTGCTTTGATATTTTGAATCGTAAAATCTTTTGACTTGCTTTTTTTTTTTTTTTCTGTACAATATACTTATGCAGCAATAAAACGTTGTAAAAAACAAATAAGGAGATTATATGGAAAACAAAAAAGCTTTTACTTTACTTGAATTACTTGTAGTTGTTTTAATTATCGGAATATTAGCGGCAATTGCGCTGCCGCAATATAAAAAAGCGGTTTTGAAAAGCAGATTTGCCACTATCAAAAATATAACTCGTGCTATTTATGATGCTGAGCAAAGATATTACTTAGTCTATAATCAATATACAACAAATTGGGATGAACTTGATATTGAGAAATCACAAGAAATATATTGTAGCATAAGCAATTCTATAGAATATGTTATGTGTGATTTACTTGATAATAATAATGATATTTTATTAAAATATTTGATTCTCACTCAAACAGGTGAAACAAGATGTGATGCGCATTCCACAGACTTAGATAATTTAACAAATAAAATTTGTCAAATAGAAACTAATAAACAAAATCCAAATTTTTGTACTAAATACTGCGCATACTATTATTAACACAAAACCCCCGGGTTGAAAAACTCGGGGGTTTAAAACAATTACTTGTTTAGTTTATTTTGCTGCTTTTTTTGCTGCAGGTTTGGCGGCTGCTTTAGGGGCAGCTTTTTTAGCGGTTGCTTTCGGAGCTGCGGCCTTTGTAGCAGTTTCTTTTTTTGCTGCAGGTTTAGCGGCTTGTTTTGCTTCAACGGGATAGACGGAAACTTGTTGTTTACCGCGTTTTGCCCATTCAAAAGTAACAATACCGGATTTGCGTGCAAATAAACTGTCATCGCTGGCGCGGGAAACATTGACGCCCGGTAAAATGCGAGTGCCGCGTTGTTTCAAGATAATTTCCCCAGCATTAACAAATTGGGAGCCATATCTTTTAACGCCTAAACGTTGACCATGAGAGTCCCTTCCGTTTGAGGAGGAACCTTGTGCTTTTGTATGTGCCATAAATTAACCTCCTGTTATTAGAGAGAAATCTCTTTTATTTTAATTTCAGTAAGATCTTGCCTATGCCCTTTGGTTCTTTCATAACCTTTTTTAGGGCGTTTTTTGAAGATAAGAATCTTAGGACCGCGTAAGTGTCTTACAACTTCCGCGGTGACCTTAGCAGTTTTACCTGCCTTGGCATCTGATGAGGTACCTGATTCTTCAGCAGCCCAAAGAACTTTAAGTTCTACGGTTTTGCCTGCTTCTGCTTCAAGCTTTTCAACCTTCAGATTTTGGCCTGGGGTTACCCAGTACTGTTTTCCACCAGTTTCTATTGTTCTAAAAAAGCGAAAATTAACCCGCCCATCTTAGTAATTTTAAGAGGGCAAGAACTTTTTTAGGGAATTTCTTCCATAAATATTATAGCATATTTTAGGGTTAAAAAGACTGATATGTGTTTAATATTCGTTCAATAAAGCAAATCGAGTATGATAATCCGGCAAGTATTTTTGAGGAAATTTTAATTTTTACTTTGACGACGAGTACAAAGAAGAACGGGAGCGGAGCGACTCTCGGTACTCTAGGAAAAGAAAAATTAAAATTTACCAGAAAGAATTAGCCGGCAAAGAACTAAAAATGTAAACTTCCTATATATATTTTTGCTAAAATATCTATATGAGCATCAAGCGCAGGGTTTTGCCCCGGTGTAAAAAATGCTATTGAGCGAGTATTGCAACTTTCGGACAAAGGCAAAAAGCCGGTTTATACCGTTGGACCGCTTATACACAATAAACAAGTAACACAAATGCTTGAAAAGAAAGATATTTTTACCATAAACAATTTAAAAGAGGCAACAAACAAGCAAGGTGTTTTGGTTATTCGCGCACATGGTATAACACCGGAATTCCAAAAACAGGTTTTTAACACAGGGCTTGAAGTAGTGGACTGCACATGCCCGCTGGTTAAACGTGCACACACAATAATTGATGAATTTGCAAAAAAAGGTTATTATACAGTTATTATCGGTGACGCCGAGCATGCGGAAGTTATCGGCCTGCTTGGTTACACACAAGGGCGCGGCATTGTTGTAGCAGACGCAGAAGAAGCAAAAAAATTACCTACTTATGATAAAGTAAATATTGTCGCCCAAACAACACAAAAAGAACAAACATTTTTTGAAGCGGCGGAAGTAATAAAACAAAAATCAAAAATCTGCCAAATATCAAATACAATTTGCATGCCTACAAAACAAAGGCAAAAAGAAACTTTGGAACTTGCAAAAAATGCGGACCTTGTAATAGTTGTCGGAGGCAAACACAGTGCAAATACAGCTCGCCTTGCAAAACTTTGCGGCGAACTTTGTAAAAAAGTTTTGCATGTGGAAACTGCCGAAGAAGTGCAAAAAGAAATTTTAGAAGATGCAAAAAATATTTTAATTACGGCAGGTGCTTCCACCCCTGATTGGATTATTCAGGAAGTAGCACAAAAAGTGGAAAATATTAAGGGGGAAAAATGAGTGATATTAAAAGAATAGGCGTTCTTACCGCCGGCGGGGATTGTCCCGGTTTAAATGCGGTTGTCCGTGCTGTTACAAAATATGCTTTACTTAAAAACATTGAAGTTTACGGCTTTAAAAACGGTTTTGACGGGCTTGTTAAAAATGATTTTGTTGTACTTGATAATAAAACCGTTTCCGGCATTTTAACACGCGGCGGAACTATACTTGGAACAAGCAATATTGCAAACCCTTTCCGTTATACTTTAGCACCGCACGGCACACCGGAAAACCCGAAAGATGTATCAAACCTAGTGCTGGAAAATATAGAAAAAAATAAAATTGATGCAATAGTAACTATCGGAGGGGACGGCACTTTATCAATGTCAAAACAATTTATTGATAAGGGTGTTAAAATCGTAGGTGTACCGAAAACTATTGATAATGATTTATCTGCTACCGACTATACTTTTGGTTTTGACAGTGCTTTAAGTATCGCAACAGATGCAGTGGACCGTTTGCATAGCACGGCAGAATCACATCACCGTGTAATGATTATTGAAACTATGGGCCGTTATGCCGGTTGGATTGCTTTGCGTTCTTGCATTGCAGGCGGCGGCGATATTTGTTTGATACCGGAAATCCCTTATAATGAT
>CADAFA010000026.1 GCA_902787065.1 uncultured Elusimicrobium sp. | reverse complement strand
AAGCGAGGTGTGCCGAGCTTGATATAGGCAAAAATTCACCAAGCGCCTGTATCAAACCAAGTAAAAATGCGGTAGTATATGTCATATTCCTTAATATATTATATAATTTATCAATGCATTTATTTACCGGTTCGCCTTTAGCCCTAAAAAAGCAATTTTTGGACACTCTTGAGCAGTTAAAACAAAATCCGCTTGAGAGGGTGCTTGTCGTTATTCCGTCAAAACATTTGGAAACACGTTTAAAAGCGGAATTATGCCAAAAATTATCTTGCCTGGCCGGTGTGAGTTTTATGCCTTTGGGCGCTTTGGCCTGGGAAATAAATAATACCGCCGCAAACCTGCCTTTGCCACTTGCGGAAGATACACCTTTAATTGATTTTAAAATAAAGAATCTTTTAAACAAAAACGGTTTTAAGGCAAATAGAAGTTTGGCAATTTGTTTTAAAAATTCCTTCCGCGATTTAATTAATGCCGAAGTAACACCTGAGGCTTTGGCTTTAATTCAAGAAGACGAAGATTTAATTTTAGATGAGCAAAAAACTTACTTAAAACAATTTATTCCGCTTTACTCAAAATTTTTGAAAATTCAAAAAGAACCGGGCAAAAGCACTTATAAAGATTATTTCGTTTTTGCACGGGAAAATGCGTCAAATAACACTTTTTTAAATTCTTTTAAAAGCATTATCTTTTATGGCTTTTACGATTTAACTTCCTTGCACTTTGAGCTTATAAAAGCAGTAATTCAAAATTATTCCTATAACACACAAGTTTATTTACCTTATGAGGAAACCCCCGCGTATACTTTTGTAGAACCTGTTTTTAACACATTATTTTTACCTCTTTGCAAACAACACACAAAATTAGATAGCGAGAATAATTTAATCAAAACCGCGGCGGAAAATATTTTTACGCCAAGCCAACGTTCAACCCATGGTGCAAATATTGAAATAATAAAAGTTTCAGGTGAAGGCGAAGTGCAAGCTGCCACAAAAGAAATTTTAAAATTACATAAAGAAGGTTTGGCTTATAATGATATAGCGGTTACTTTCCGCGGAGAAAGCGGTTTGAATATAAAAATTCTAGAATTATTTAAGCAAAATCAAATACCCGTAAATTATAATTTCAGTTTCCCGTTAATTCAAAAACCTTTTGCAGCTTTTGTTTATAATTTATTTAATTTAGATAGCGGAAATTTTGCCAGGGAAGAAGTTTTAGCCGTCATAAATTCCCCCTTCTTTGCTTTTAGGCAGGATTCTTGGGCAGACCTTATACAACAAAGCGGTGTGGAATGTTCAATAACACAATTTGAAGAAATGCTTGATAATAATTACCCAGAAAAAAAACAAAAATTAATAGATATTCTAACAGAAATAAAAACACATCTTAATTTATTAAAACAGGCGGATTCCTTTGATAAACTGGCCAAAAAGGCAAAAGATTTCCTTTTAAAATATACATCTAAAAATGTGCAAACGGAACAAGCAGAAACACTTAAAAAAATTACGGATATTTTGGAAATAATTTCCACTTATTCCAACACAGGTGAGCCCGCAAAAGAAGGCGAATTTTTGGAGGAGTTTTTCTCCCTGCTCAAAGAGGCTAATTTTAATAAAGTAAATTCCGCCCCAAAGGCTGTTGAAGTTGCCGATATAATGACTTTGCGTTTGCAAGATTTTAAGGCAGTTATTATCCTGGGTTTAAACGAGGGTGTTTTACCGTTAGTCCCAAAGCAAGACCCTGCTTTAAAAGAAGTTTACCGCCAAAGTTTACGCAAACCTTTAAGGCGCGCTTTGCAAAATATAGGGTACTTAATACATACCACGCAAAACAGATATTTTGAAGAAAACTTTTTATTTTACCTTGTACTTTCCGCCGCACAACAAAAAGCAATTTTAACTTATAAAACTAGCGATTTAGACGGTAAAACTTTGGTAAAATCCACCTTTGTTACCCTGCTTTTAAATGTGCTTGGCAAAACGGAAGAAGATTTAAAAAGTTTTAGCCGCCGCCCGCTTGAACGCCTAAAAAACGATATCAGCCAAGAGTTTTTAACTAAAGAAGAAGCCGCTGCTCTAATTGCTTTAATTAAACCTAATGCAAGGGAAGTTTTAGGGAAGTTAATCGCGGAAGAAAAAGAAAAACCTTTATTTGATAAATCTTATTTTGACTTACGGGCAATATCCACGCAAAATTCTTTAACAGATTTTGACGGTATAATAAATGAAAAAGATGCACAAAAAATTTACCCTTCTTACTTTTCCCCCTCCGCCTTGGGTACCTTGTTTGCCTGCCCGGCAAAATATTTATTTTCCCGTATTGCAGACAAGGAAAAAGATATATTTTTACGAAGTGAAATAGCCTCAAATAAAAAAGGAACTTTATATCACGAAATTTTAAAAGATTTTTATGCTTGCATTAAAAATAAAAAAGATTTTTTAAATATTTCTTGGCTGGAAACAGAAAATTTATTTAATAATTTTCTAGATAATAGATTTTCAAAAACAACTACTGACAAATACGGTTTATACCCTCTGCTTTGGGAAATTATAAAACAAGAAATTAGGGGAAATTTACTTCAGTTTATTAAAGAAGATTTGGAAAGAATTCAAAAAACCGGCCTAGTGCCTGATACCTTTGAACACCCTGTAAAAAACACTTTAACTATTGAGGGCAAACCGCTTGTTTTGCAAGCGATAGCAGACAGAATTGATAAATCTTCCGACGGTAAGGAAAGCCTTGTTGTCGATTATAAGAGCAAAGATAAAGGTATTACAATGGAAAAATTAATTTTTGAAAAAAATACCTTGCAGCCGCCAATATATTTGGAAATTTTGAATAGGGATGACAACAACTGTTTTTGTTCTTCGGCAGATTTGGCCTTTATTGAGCGCAAAATAAAAACTTCATTTAGATCTTTAACCGCAGATCAATTTAATACTATTAAAAATAAATTTATTGCTTTGCTTGCTTTATTAAGAAACTTGGCGGAAAAAGGTATATTCCCCATTTACAGCGAAGATAAAGAATATTGTAATTTTTGTGATTTTAAAGATATTTGCCGCAAAAATCATTTGCCGACGTCTAAACGCGCTAAAAAAAGCGACTATTTTAAGGAGTTGAAAAAATTTCACTATGTCCCTTCAAGACCAAAACGCTAGAATAACAGCCATAGAAAATAATAGCCAAAATATTATTGTAGAGGCCGGCGCAGGCACAGGTAAAACTACTTTGCTCGTCCGGAAAATGTTATTTTTGGTTTTTGTAAAAAAAGTAAAACTTTCCAGAGTTGTCGCACTAACATTTACTACAAAAGCGGCGGCTTCCTTAAAACAAAAAATGGAAGAAAGTTTACATAAAGCATACGAAATACTTTTGCACAACTCCTTCGTTTTAACGGCAAATGAAGAAATATATTCCGAGCATATAAAAGACTTTGCACAAGATGAACAAAAACAATTTGATTATTTTAGGTCCTTATTTTTGAAATCCGGTTTAAATTTAGAGGGTTTATTTGCCATAGTAAAAACTGCACTTGAAGAATTACCTTTGTGCCAAATAGGAACTATACACAGTTTTTGCAATTTCCTGCTAAAAAAATATGCAGTGGAAGCCGGTTTAAGCACAAACATGGAAATAGATGAAGCCGGTATAATTAATATAATTTTTGACAAATATTGGGCCCTATTTTTAGAAGAAGAATTAACCCTTAATTCAAATAAAAAAGATATTTGGCTTAAACTCCTAAAAGAAGTTAATCTGCAAGATTTATATTATTTTGCCCGCAATTTATGTAACCCCGGTTTTGAAGATTATAACCCTAAAAATAATTATCCTCTGTTAAAAGAGCAAGCAGAAAAACATTTACAGGAAGCTGAACTTTTAGTAAGAGAGCACCCATCAAATAAAAAAAGCAACATAATTCCGCTTTTAAAAACATGTGTTGAAAGCTTGAAACAAACTATTGCTTTTTATCGCGATGAAGAAAGTAATTTTACTGAGCCGCAATTTGCGGCCTTTCCGGCCAAACTTATAGAAAATTGGGAACAAAAAGATTTTGATTTAGCACGGGAAATAGTTATTTTTACACAAGATAATACCCCGCATAAACAAAAACTTTTAGCAATAGCTTTTGATTTGTTAAAACCTTTTGCGGCGAAAGTACAAAGAGAATTGCTAAAACAAAATTACTTAACTTTTGATGAAATTATTTTTAAAACTCATGATTTACTTCTAACCAATAAAGCTGTGCGTCAGGAAGTTAAACTTTCTTATGATAAAATTTTTATTGATGAATTCCAGGATACTGACCCTATTCAAGGTGAAATAATGTTATTCCTTGCGGAAAAACTTGATACTTTTGCAAACAGATGGCAAGACTTAATTTTAGAACAAGGTAAATTATTTATCGTAGGCGACCCTAAACAATCTATTTATAGGTTTAGAGGCGCAGATATTTCCGCCTATCAGGAATTTTGTAATTTACTTACAAAACAAGGGGCAAAAACTTGTGTTTTGCAAAATAATTTCAGAAGTGCCGGCTGTATTATTGATTACGTTAATGCCTTCGGTAAAAACCAAATTAAATTTAAGAAAAACTGCCAAGCAGAATATCAGAAAATTTACCCAAGCAAAGAATTTAACAAAGCAAGTGTTGAGCTTCATTTATATAAAATTTCAGAAGACACAAACAAAGCCAATTCCCGCATAGCCCATGCAGATTGCATAGCAAAATGGATTTGCGACAATGTCAATAAAACCATTAAAAGCGATGGCAGCACTTTAGATTATAAAGATATTGCTTTGCTTTTACCAACCGCAACTGATGTAAATATTTTCCTTGATGCTTTAAAAGAAAATGATATTCCGTATAATGTAGAAGCGGATAAAAATTTCTATTCTTCACAAGAAGTTTTAGACCTTATAAACATTTTAAAAGTTCTAAAAAACCCACAAGACAAAATTGCTTTGCTCGGTGTTTTGCGAAGCCCGATATGTCTGGCTAAAGATGTCGATTTGGTAACTCTGTCACAAGAAAACAAACTGAATATGTATGCTGATGTAGATAATGAGAAAATACAAAACATATATAAAAAATTAAGAATTTTAAGAGATAAATTAACCACCTCAAACCCGTTGGAAACCGTTAATGAAATTTTAGATATTTTTAATTTTACAGCTTACCAAACACTGGCATCCTCAAATGAACAAGTGCTTGCAAATATAGCTAAATTCAAACAGGTAGTGACGAAACTTTTTGAAAACGGCTCTTACACTTTAGAGCAACTTTTAGACAATTTTGAAACTTATCAAAAGGAAATAAATGAAGAATCAAGTGCAATTTTAGCGGAAGAAAATTTTAATGTCGTCAAAATTTTAACCGTACACAAAGCAAAAGGTTTAGAATTCCCGGTGGTTATTTTGACGGATCTTTCAAAACAATTCAGCCATGGTAATAACCGTCAAAAAGGTAAAAGCAAAACTTTTTATTCAAGAAGTCTAAATTTAAAAGGCTTAACACTTGGGGATATCAAAGATGGAATTGTTCCCATAATTGAGCAAGAAAGACAAGCCCAGGAACTTGAAGAAAAACGCCGCCTTTTATATGTTGCCATGACACGTGCAAAAGAGGTTTTAGTAATAGTAGATAGTTTAAAAGTTGAAGATAAAACTTTTACCAAATTTTTGAGTGATAGTGCCTGTTGGCCAAGCGAAGAAATGCAGCAAAATATTTTAACGGCTAAAGTTTTCTATCATAATTATAATTTGCCTGAATTCTCTACTGAAAGACAAAAGACTGAAGAAGATAAAAACTTTTCCTTTAACTATACTGCTTGGGTGGAAAATTTTAATAAAACAAAATCAGAATTTGAAACTTATTTAAAAGACAGCAGTTTGCAGCAAGGTACAAATACAACGCTTTTCCCCTCAAAAGAAGTGGAACATGCAATAAAAGTAGGTAGTTTATGCCATAAAATATTGCAAAATATTTTCAATAAAACAACGGCTAACTTTGATAATGAAGAAGATAAACACGCCGTTATAGAAGCACAGGAAATTATAAATAATTTTTGCAAAAGTTACGTTTATAAAGAACTTGAAAATATGGAATTTTTAGCTTCGGAATTTCCTATAACAACACTGCAAAACGGAACTGTAAAAAACGGAATTATAGACGCTTTGTTTAAAACTAAAGATGGAAATATTAGAATTATTGATTTCAAAAGTGATAAAATAGATAGAGTAAATGCCAAGACGGTTGAGCCAACTTACTTAGCGCAAATTGCCTTTTACAAAAACGCTTTAAAAGGTTTGTTTAAAGGGAAAATTGAAGGCGCTTTGGTATATCTCCGCCCGGCAGAAATTTATAAAGTAGAGGAATAATTATGTTTGATCTTAAAAAAATTCTTGAACTTAAAAAAACAATGACCGAAACAAAAAAACGTTTAGATTCGATGGTCATAAAAGAAACTTCACCGAAAGGTTTATTTGAACTAACCATTTCCGGTTCACAAAAAGTCAGCGAAGTAAAAATTTTAAAAGATTTAGCCGGTTATTCCAATGAAGAAATTGAAAAAGATTTAAAAGAACTTATCAATAAAGCTACTGCTTCATCACAGGCCTCAGCGGTACAGGCCATGGGCGGCCTTGGCGCACTTGGCGGGCTTGCAGGGCTTACAAAATAAGTGAACGAACTTAAACAAATTTTACCTAAACTTGCCTTCGGAACTTGGCCGATAAGCGGCGCAAGGGAATGGGGGGTGTTTGATGAGAGTGAAACACAAAAAGTACTCCGTGCTTTGCTTGAAAATAATATAACCTGCATTGATACTGCCGCAATTTACGGACTTGGAGGAGCTGAGAGTTTGCTCGGAAAATTCTTTAAAGATGTTCCCAGAAAAAATTTTATTTTAACATCTAAATGCGGTCTTTTACCGGCTGATCGTGCCGTTAAATTTGACTTAAGTTCAAAATCTTTACAAACACAAATTGAAAATACTTTGCGACGGTTAAATACCGATTATTTAGACATTTATTTTTTGCATTGGCCTGATAAAAATACTCCGCTTGAAGAAACCCTTACACAAATGGACAAGTTTAGAAAAGAAGGGAAAATACGTTTTATCGGCCTTTCCAATTTTACTGAAGATTTGATTAAGCAAGCTGCGCAAATTACTAAAATTGATTGTTTGCAAAATGAATTTTCTTTATTAAACCAAGAAAACAAAAGACTGTTTCCTCTCATCAAGGAATTGGACTTAGCTTTTATGGCTTACGGTGTTTTAAACGGGGGCATTTTAAGCGGAAAATATAAACAAATGCCGAATTTAGCAAAAACAGATGTAAGAAGTTTCTTCTACAAATTTTATAAAGGCGAAAATTTTTTAAAGGCTCAAAATGCCGCCGCTTTGCTCAAACAAATTCATCCGACTTCCATGGCGCAAGCGGCAATAAATTTTGTTTTAAGTTTTGAAGAAGTAACTTGTGCAATTTTCGGTGCTAAAACCTTAAAACAATTCAAGGAAAATGCGGGTGCGCTTTCCTGGCAATTAACGACAGAACAAAAGGAATTATTATGCAAAAATTGTTAAGCGAAATTGAGAATTATATTAAAGAGATCTTTCCGCAACTTGGGCTAAATAAAAGCCGCGAACTTGTGCGGCTTGTATTTGAAATCAGCAAAAAAAGTAAAAAAACACCGCAGGAAATTTTACTGAAAGAAAATGCAAAAAATTTTGAGCAAACAAAAAAATATTTAATTAATATCCGTTATAAAAACCCAGGCAATTTAGCCGATATTTATTTACCTAAACTTGATTTAAACTTCACAAAACAAGCAAATTTGGAAGAAAAAACTTTTAATCCGCAAAATATTTTTATTGAGGATTTATCTTTAAATTCCTCTCTAGCAAAAAGGGTTAAAGAAAAATTTCCAAACACAAAAATTACGGTTTTTAAAGGTAAATTTCCAGTCTTAAAAGAAAGTTACAGCGAGCGCAAAAAGAACCTGATAATTTATACAGAGAAATTTGATTTTCTTAAACCTTGCCCTTGCACAAAAAATGCAAATTGTTGCGGTTATAATTTAATTAATTTGGGTTTTGGTTGTTTATATGAATGCAATTATTGCTTTCTGCAACAATACCAAAATTTACCAGCAATAGCTTTGCCCTCAAACATTGAAGATTTTTTAGCTAAAATCCCAACTGCAACTTTTAGGCGCGGGCACTTTAATTATGTTCGCCTTGGCAGTGGGGAGTTTACTGATTCCTTGCTTTTCGACGATATTACAAATTATTCGGCGGATATTATTAAATTTTTTGAAGGCCGCCCGGAACTTTTTGAATTTAAAACAAAATCAACAAATATTGATAATTTGCTAAAACTTCCGGCACAAAAAAATATTGTGGTTGGCTGGAGTGTGAACCCTCAAAATATCATTGATACTGTGGAACCGCTAACTCCTAGTTTAAATGAGCGATTAACTGCGGCGGCAAAAATTGCGAAACATGGGTATAAAGTCGCGTTTCATTTTGACCCGGTAATCCGCCATAAGAATTGGCAAGAAAATTATAAAAATGTTGTGGAGCAAATTGCGGCAAATGTTCCTAAAGAAAATACCGTTTGGATAAGTATCGGAACTTTGCGTTTTAACCGCGAACTGAAGAAATTTATTGAATGCCGTTTCCCAAACAATATAATTTTAGACGAAGATTTTTATTTGTCTTTCGATGGTAAAATGCGTTATAGTGACGCAGAGCGCCAGGAAGTTTATGAATTTTTAAAACCTTTGCTTGAAAAAACTTTCCCCCATGCCGTAGTTTATTTGTGCATGGAAAATAAAAAATAGGATTACTTTTGTCTTCTTACAACCAAGTCTACATACTTATATCATTGCTACTAATTTAAGTGTTATTATTTTGCTATAATTATTTTAAGGCACATATTAGTGCTTTAACAATTTGTTGTTTTTGGAACCGTATGCAGAATACGGAGAGCCGTTAAAAACGGCAATCAGCAGTCCAAAACAGCCAAAGTTCCGATTAAGCAAATGCTTATTTGGAGTTCTTGCTATTACATAAGTAATAGCAAGAGCGGCGGCTGTATATTTGGGTTACTGCTGATGCTCAAAATGCAGCCGTTTTTCATTGCTCCCTAAAACACAAAAATAGGAGAAATTATGAAAAACAAATTAGGTTTTACTTTGCTGGAACTTTTGGTAGTTGTTTTGATTATCGGCATACTTGCTGCAATTGCGTTGCCGCAATATAAAAAAGCTGTCGAAAAAAGTAAAGCAACGCAAGCTTTAACATTGTTACAAGCCTTGTATCAATCTGCAACGGTATATCAATTAAATACCGGCAACTGGCCCACATCTATCGAGGAATTAGATATAGATATCCCAGCGGATTTTAAAGGCGGTGGAGAATGGAAAGTTTGGTTCGAGGGTGATACCGATACCAAAACATTAGGAGCTGGGATAACCCGTCTACAAGGAAAATATGCCGGAACAGGTTTTTGTAAATATAAAGAACATCCGTATAACGTAATTCCGAAAGAAACAAATCTATGTCTTGAACATAAAAAAGGAAATGCTCCTATTTTTAATGGAGCCCAAGGAAGTTATTGCGAGGAAATTTTTGAAGGTAAACGTAAATATGTGGGAACCAATAATCAAACAGATATTTGGGCCCTTCCATAAGAAATTTTTAATTTTCTCTTAAACAAGGAGTAGCAAAAAGAATGGGAGAAGGGGCTTTTATGTGCTTCATAATATAAATGGTATAATTGTAAAAAGTTACAAATTGAAAATATATTACTGCGTTTTGTGCTTTTGTGTAAATATAATACGAAACACCTAAAACTAAAATACTACTATATTTACAGAAACACAATTAAGTGAAAATTTGGTAAAATATAAGTAGGACTGTTTTTGGTTGTTCAATTCCGCGCCTATAGCTCAATGGATAGAGCACCAGCCTGCGGAGCTGGGGATACAAGTTCGATTCCTGTTAGGCGCACCATTCGACGAAGGCCCATTCTCAGACGAGAGTGGGCCTCTTTTTATACTTTTACGACGGTGTTTTTTAGGGTAAATGAAGAAAATGAACAACAAGAACTATGAAAGAGGTGGACACTTTTTGGACACTATAAAGTATAAAACAACTGCGCTTTCTATAAATCGAACTAGCAAAAATTATAGTGTCCAAAAGTTATACATGTGGACACTATATCTAAAAAAATACACCCTCTACTTTTTGAGGCATAATAAAACCCCTCACATTTCTGCAAGGGGTGTGGCAAATAATCAAATAACAGACAGTTAATACGAAAGAGGAGAGTCATTTCCCAGGAACTTCCCCATAGAGTCGTAAATAAA
>CADAFA010000025.1:9145-25195 GCA_902787065.1 uncultured Elusimicrobium sp. | reverse complement strand
AAAGGGAAAGTATTAGAATCGCCGATAAATTTATTTGACAGGACAGGTGTAAACAGGCAAATAGGTTCAAGCGGGCGCGGAGTCAGAAGGATGCCAAATGATTTTAAATTGGCAACCCCGAAAGTAAAATCAAATTTATTACCCAATTTTAAAAATCTTTTAACAAAGTTTGTTTTAAATTTAAAAAATTTTGTTAGTTTTCAAATTAAGACATCATATATAACCCCAAAACGTGAAATACCTTCACTCAAACAGATTACTATTGACAAGAAAACAATCACTCCTGTTTCTTCACTAGGAAATGAACCTACAAATCTTGTTACATCAGATCCCAAACAAATGAGTTTAAATACGTCTCTTTCCTTAAAAAAATCAGTTTTTAAATTAGTTGGTTGGAATAATCGTTTCAGCGGTTATTTGGCGGAAATACCTGTTTTAGGCAAATCACGTCAAGTTATAATTACAGCAGGGCATGGGGTAAGTAAAAATCCTGCACAACCTGTGGACATTTTTAATAGCTTAAATGAATATGTAACGCGGGCAGATGTATTTTTCTATAGGCATAACAGAAATGTTGAGAAGGATATTTTTGAAGATTTTGCTGTTTTACTGCCGCGTAAAAAAATAGAAGCAGAACCTCTTCATTTTTCTTTTAGCAATTTAAATAATTATAGCAATCTCTTTTCCTTTTCCTTTCCTCACGGGCAATTTGCATATAAAGAGAGAAGCCCTGCCTCTGTAATATTAGCTGATACCAAAGCACCATTACTTATAGATAATATTGACTTTTTAGAAAAAAATGCTGAAGGAGGGGAAAGCGGCGGTGTTGTAATTGCGGAGACCTCTCCAAACAGATATAGCGCAGTTGGCACATTAGTTGCTACTACCAACGGTGTAGTTACATTTGTTCATGATTTAGAATGGTTACGGGATTTCTTGCGTGGCAAATTAAGAATATCAGAGATTATAAACCCCAAATGGGCTTTTTGGCCGTCTCTTGGTGCTACACAACTTGAAATACCTTTTGAAACTGTAAATGAAAAGAACTCTTCCTCTAATTTAAAAAATCAGGATAAAGGGAATACAGAAGATTATATACAATTAACTTCTATGTCTGTCCAATCTTCCGTTGATATATTAAAAAACATTACCCAGGCAAAACTTGTAAAAGTAGGGAAAGATGAGGAAGTTAAAGCACGGGCTGTTTGGCAATTAATAGAAGAAGATAAAGATATTGTCGGTTATTTAAAATACGGCAATGAAAAGGAAATAGAAAATACTTTACTTATTCATAAAATAATAACAGAAAACGGTTTAAAAGAAAAATATCCGTTACTTGAAATAGAATATCCTCAAATTATCACCCTGGGGGTAGCTAATTTACCTGAAAACATCTTAAAACAAGTAAATGAAGATTTTATAAGGATTAAAAAAGATGTACGTGATGCTGACAAAAGGGCGCAAATAGGTTTTATTTTATCCCCTATAAACAGTGACGGTTTCTTTTGGGCTAAAAAGAAAAATACCCATGCAACTGCAGCTTTGGCCTTATCTAAATTAAATAATAAACCAATAACTAATGATGAATGGAAACAAGTTAATGCCTTTTTTGCTACTTTAAACCAAAAAGGATTTACTCATGAAGATCTGTCTAATAATTTGTTTTTCAGACGAAATTCGGAAGGTAAATTAGTAATAGGGCTTCTAGATTTTGAACCTTTAAGAAAAGCAGACAATGTGAAAGATTTGCAAACAATGAAAAAAAATTTTGAAATCATAGGGGCAAAAGAAAAATGGTCAAAAGTAAAGAAACAATCTGCCTTAGATGTTATTTTAGAAAAAGTTACTGACACAGAGCATGTTCACGATGGCATTTTATCTCTTGGCGAGCATGCGGTTTGGCGTCTTAAAGATTCAGAAGGTAAAGTAATAGCATATTTGAAATATGGCACGGAAGAAGAAATTGAAAAAACTAAATTATTGCAAAAAATAATTTTAAGAAGTAATTTAACCAAAAATTATCCTTTAATTGAACTAGATTACCCGCATATAATTGGTGAAAATATTTCTTTACCTGGGGAAATGCAAAGTGCTATTGAAATGGAATTAGAAAAGATCAGGCCTTCTCTATGGGGTGAAAACAGAGGTAAAATTTCCTTTATAATGACCCCTGTTAACACTCAAGGGTTTACGTATTATGATTTATTTAAAAAGCACAACAAAGCTAAAATAGCGGAAGCACTTTTGGGGCAAAAAGTTACCAAAGAAGAATGGGATCAAGTAGTGCGACTTTTTAATAGTATCAATATGCAAGGTGTTGTTCACCAAGATCTTTTTAAGAATTTACATATAATGCGTAATAGTGAAGGCAAACTTTCTTTAAGTATTTTAGATTTTGAAAATACACTAAGTAAAATCAAAATTACAGAAAATAGTACCGAGATTGATAGAATAGGTAAAGCATTAAATAGTGCCGGATTTATGATTGCGCAAGGGAAATATACCAGCGTATTAGATAATGTTGTTCAAGCCAAGCTTGTTCCTGTCAATGATGAATTGGTAGCTGCCCGTGCAGTTTGGGAACTTAAAGACGGTGATGGTAAAGTAATAGGCTATCTTAAATATGGTACTTTTGCGGAAATAGAAAAAACAAAACTTTTGCATAAAATAATTACTGAACGCAATTTGTTATCTAAATATTCTCTGCTTAATATCCAATATCCGCAAATTTTGGATCAAGTAGAATTTTTAAAAGAAGACATAATCAAAAGTATAGAAAAAGATTTTGATGGTATAGAAAAGGAAATCCGTCATGTTTCTGACAGAGCTCAGGTATATTTTATAACTACGCCGATAGATGCAAGCGGATATGCAGTTGGAACGAATCTTTTCCCTAGCGAATTATCCGGGCAGATAGCTGCACAACAACTGAATAATAAACCTATAACTGATGCAGAATGGGGACAAATTGAAGCCTTTTTTAAGGAATTAAATGAAGAAGATTTTGTTCACGAAGACCTTGTAAATAATATGTTTTTCAAACGGGATGAAAACGGTAAATTAATGATAAGTATTTTAGATTTTGAGAAGGATGTAAACCCCGGTACTAATTCTAGAAATTTAAGCACAATGAGAAAGCATTTTGAGGGCCTTAAACCTTATTTCTTACCGAAACAATTTAGGGAAGATGCTGTAGCAAAACTTGTAAATAACGGTTGGGACGGAAAATTAACCCCTTATGTCAGATGGAGGCTTTATAATAAACGCGGTACAGTTTTAGGAGAAGCAGCATATGTTACCGCAGAACAAATAGAAAGTATAAAGAAGCTAGATGAAATAATTGTAAATAATAATTTGCTCCAAAAATTTAACAATATAGATATAGAGTATCCTAAGGTATTGGCAGAAAGCGTGGCAGGTCTTTCTACATATGCAGTGTCAGATATTGCTAAAGATATTAAATCTATTGATTCTCATTTGACATTCGGTAATTTTGTCCAAAAAAATCAAAATATGTATATATTATCTACGGTAGATGACAGCGGTTTCCGTTGGACTGATACGAAATTTAATTATCACGGGGAATTGCTTGGTCCCCTTAAAGTAAATAATAAACCAATTACCGTTCAGGAATGGAATAGTATCTTTAATTTTATTATAGAACTTAATGATAAAGGTTTTATACTTAGCAATATATTTGATAATCTCGTCTTTAGACGTGATGAAGATGGTCGCCTTATTTTGACTATTACGGACTTTGGGTTAGGTAAATCTTCCAGCAATATAACAGATATGCAAAGGCTTGGTAATATGCTTTATAATATTAATGCCAAAGAAAGGAATTATTTCTTAGATCTTTTATCAGATCCTCAAGAAGAAAGGGGAAAGGTTTCTAATGATTCGTTTTTATCTAAGTTCCGAGGCTGGCTAGCACCTGCTATCGGGGTTGGTTTACTTGCCGCTGCATTAAGTAACCTCTCAACCTCACCTCTTGCCTTAGCGGCTTTACCGCTTTTGCTCAGCACTGAGCCTATAACAGCAAAACAAAATAATGACGGAGGTATTTCCGCAAAAGTTTTGTTTACTGATGAATATAAAAATAAAGATATTAAAATTTTTTATAAAGATGTGGATTATATAATAAATTCTTTGCCTGAAGATTTTGAACAAAATAATGCAATTTATAGAGGGATGACACTTAAAAATTACGATGATTTGCAAAGGATCTTTAAAAGAGGTTTGCTTGTTAATAAGTCTGGATATAAACACATATATTTCTCCAGAAGCATAGAGAATGCAATTGATTATTCCACAGAATATGATTACGGGCATTTACCTGTTATAATTAAAATGCATAGGGGAGATTATAAACTATTAGCAGATATTGTCAGGTATGAAAAAAATATTCCCGCAGCAGATATAGCAGAGGTTATAATATGGGCAGAATTGGAAGGGAAACTCGGTTGGTGGCGCGCAAGTTTAGATAATAACGGTCAAGTTGTTTTGCACCCTACCGATAACATGGAAATTATTGAAACACCTGCCGAAAAGTTTATTGAAGGTACCGATAATTCTAGAGAGCCAAATATAATTAGTAATAATTTTGAAGATATTAAACCTGATTTTACATCTAAACTTCTTAAAAATGTTACTAGGGCAGAATTAGTAATAACGGAAAGGGAGGAAAAAATAAATCCTCATGCGGTATGGAAACTTTTTGATAATAACGATAACGTGGTCGGCTATTTAAAATACGGAACGCAAGAGGAGATAGATAATACAAAAAAGTTGCATAAAACAATTACAGAGCATGATTTGCTTGATCAATTTAATAAAATCGGCATAGAATATTCTAGAATTATTACAGAGGATGTGGAAGAAACTCTACCTAAAGAAATTTTACAACAAGTACAAACTGAATTAAATAATATTAAAAGTTTAATTCGTGAAAGTGAAAGAAGAGTTAAAAAAATGTTTATAGTTTCCCCTATACAGGAAAAAGGTTTTTGTTGGGGGAATACCGCCTCCGGATATGCGGGGGTTTTATTCGCTAAAGTCAAAATCGGTAATAAACCTATAACATTTGACGAGTGGGGAAATATATTTGAGTTTATGCTTAAGTTAAAAGAATATGGGGTTTCCTATGACGATATTTATAATAATTTATTTTTTAGACGCGATCATAATGGGAAATTAATCATTGGTTTAATAGATTTTGAAAATGAAAAGGATTCGGATATTCTTATTGATTTGCAAAAATTAGGAAATAAATTTAACAGCAAAGGATTGAAAGAACCGAATTTATATTATGATACCTTCTCCTCCCCAGATTATAATGAAGAATATTAATCATTTTAAAATAAAAATGCTATACTATAAATTGAAGTAATATACATTTGGGTAATATTATGGCTTTAGGCAGATTAAAAAAAATACTTTGTAATTTTGAGTTTAATTATTTGGGTATTCGTTATATGGCCTGCGGTTTTTATTTAGGGGATACCGCCAGCCCTAAAGCCATAGTAGGCAAAGATTTTACCCCTACCATCGTGTGCCAAACTTTAAAAATTTCTAAAATATTGGGATATCACTCAAGAAAAATTAGCCAAAGCCGGTATTATATTCAGCAAACTTGATATTTATTTTTACCCTCCAAGGGAAAAATAATTTTTATGACTAATAACACTTTTTTCTCTTTAGGGCTTACTCCTGCCCGTTTAAAGATAATAAAATAATTAAATTTCATTGTTCCTACTAAAGTTCAGGCAGAAGTTATACCGCAAATTTTACAAGGTAAAGATATTATGGCCTCTTCACCGACAGGCAGCGGTAAAACAGCCGCCTATGCTTTGCCTTTGGCAGATTTACTTTCTAAAAAAGATACGGCCCGCGCTATAATCATTGCCCCTACGCGCGAACTTGCCCAGCAAATACAAACTGTTATTAAGGCAGTCATGCAAGATACTTTTATGCAAACGGCTTTGATTGTCGGCGGTAAAAATATGCAGGGGCAGCTTAGGAAACTTAAACAAAAACCACAATTTGTTATTGCAACCCCAGGTAGACTAAATGACCATATAAAACGCAGAACTTTTGGAGTGGAAGATTTTAAATTTGTTGTTTGGGATGAAATGGATAAGATGCTTGAGCTTGGCTTTAGGGAACAAATTGAAGATATTTTTAACCGCTTACCGGCAAAAAAACAAAGCATGATGTTTTCCGCCACTTATCCAAAGCGCGTCTTAAAGTTAGCGGAAAAATATTTGAATAATCCTGTCAAAGTTATAACGGAAGAAGTTAACAAACCTAATCAAAATATTACACAAAAAGTTATAAAAATAGAAGGTAATGAGAAATTAAAAAAGTTAACAGAACTTTTACAGGACCACAGTAAAGCAGGGAAACAAATTTTAGTTTTTGTTAAAACGCAACGCGCGGCAAATGAAATTTCCGTTTATTTGAAAAGGAAAAATTTTACCGTTGTTGCCATGCACGGCGGCTTGCAACAAAAAGTGCGTGATAAAAATTTACTCGATTTCCGCCAGGGTTTAGTACAAATTATGATTGCCACAGACCTTGCCGCCCGCGGCCTTGATATACCCGCAATACATTGTGTAATTAATTATGAACTTCCGCAGAACCCGGAAGAATATGTGCACCGTATCGGCCGCAGCGCCCGTTATAAAAACAAAGGTATTTCTTATACTTTGATTGCCCGCTCAGACCGGGCCGATTGGAAAAAGATTAAGGAGTTTTTAAATAATTAATATGCTTTTACTTATAAATATTGACGGCGGCAGCCGCGGTAACCCTGGTATTGGTGCAAGCGGGGTTATAATCAAAAACGAACAAGGCAAAATTTTGCTTAAACAAGGTTTGTTTTTTACAAAGTGTACCAATAATCAAGCGGAATATAATGCTTTAAAACTTGCCTTAATTTCCGCCGAAAAATTGGGGGGGAGTGTTTTAAAAATTACCTCAGACTCCGAACTTTTAGTAAAACAATTTAACGGTGTTTATAAAATTAAAAATCCCGATTTAAAAATATTGATGGACGAAATTAAAACTTTAGTTAAAAACTTTAAAACAGTTACTTTAGGGCATACTTTGCGGGAAGGTAATTCCGAAGCGGATGAAATTTGTAATTTAACCATGGATGCCGGCAAAGAACACCGCTTAAAAAACGGGCAAATATATAATTTATTTCAAGACATCAGTTTAAAGAATATAAAAATCAAAACGCAAAAAGAAGAACCCAAGCAACTAGAATTATTTGAAATGTAGCATAAAACTTTAAAAATTTGTTATAAAATTATCGTCGTGTATATTTATTCTTGTCAAAATACTCTTGACAAGGTTTTTTTTACAATATAGTATGTGGCCAAAATGAAAATTACTTAAATATACAAGCACATCTCTATCGCTTGTGAGTGGGATAAGGGAACACAACTCGTAAAACAAGTGTTCCTATTTACCTCTTGAGTTTAGTTAATATTTATAATATCATATTAGTATGGAACTAAAACGCCGTACTATTTATCTGACAATATTTTTTTGCTTTCTGTTTTGCTGTGCTTTTGGGCAAAAATCACCTTTGTTTATTGATGGTATATATACTTTAAGTGCCCCTGTTTCCGGCATAAGTGAAAAGCAAAAAGCCGATTTGTTAGAGAATAGTTTAACTGAAATTGATATAGCCTTAAAAAATGAGAATTATAATAAAGCAATCAGCCTTTCAGATTCCTTGATAAAAGAAGGTTTTATAGACGTTCGTTTGTACAGTTTTCAATCTTTAGCTTATGAAAAATTAAACGATTGTGATAATGCTGTTTATTATGCTTCCAAGGCAATTTTTATGGCCCCTTCGGTAGTGGAACCTTATATAACCCGTGCTAATTGTTACTTCAAAAACAAGAAGGTCGCCTTAGCAACAAAAGATATAGAAACAGCCCTTTCCCTTAACCCAAAATCAGAACGGGCTAGGCAAGTAAAAGATATAATTTATACAAATCCCTCTAAGAATATTGATAATTCCAGTGCAAATAATAAGATGCCTAAATGGTTCGCTAAATATTTGATAGCAATTGCAATTATTTTTGCAATTCTTCTGTTTTTGCGCTACCGCAAACCGGAATATGTTGACAGCCAAGGGCATCGCCTGAAAGAATATAATATTAAGGAACAATATAATTTTATCCGTCTTATCGGTGAGGGCGGCATGGGTAAAGTTTATGAAGCTTATGATAATGCCCTGAAGCGTAAAGTTGCCGTAAAGCGTATAAGGCCTGAACTATTAAAAAACGGGAATTTTAGGGAGCAGTTTTTATCCGAAGCCAGAACTGTTGCTATGCTTAGACACCCTTCAATAGTTGAAATTTATACCGTTATAGAAACAACCACAAGTTTATATTTGGTTTTTGAATATGTTGACGGACAAACCCTTGAAACCCGTCTTGATATTGATAATTATATCCCTTTCAAAGAAATTAAAGAAATTTTTAAATCTGTCTGTGCCGGGCTTGCTTATGCCCACTCTTTGGATATTGTACATTGTGATTTAAAACCCGGTAATATTATGATTTCAGATTTTGGCCTTGCTAAAGTTATGGACTTTGGTGTTGCCCAAAAAATAGTTAAAGAAAAAAAGGATAAGGAAAGCTTTTCTGTCGCCGGAACACCGGCCTATATGTCCCCTGAACAACAAAGGGGGTATACTTCCAAACAGTCAGATATATTTTCTTTAGGTGTTTGTTTATATGAGGCTTTGATAGGGGTTGTTCCTTGGGGTGTTAAAGGTTATGATTTGAACACTAAAGAAATAGTTAAACCTTCTAAAATAAACCCAAGGTATCCGGCAGAGCTGGATGATTTACTTGTCAGAGCTTTAGCCCATAATGAAAAAGACCGCATACAAACAGTTGAAGAATTTTGGGAAATTCTTGATTCTTGCGAATTAAAGAATTAAACCTAAATTAAGCAAATTTTTTAGCAATATCAAACATCAGTTGTGCAAGTGTTTGGGCGCTTTTTTTGCGGTCTGGGATTGCATCCCATTTTGTGGAATTAAGCAAATCGCTTATTACAAAAATTCCGGCGGCATTAAGTTTGCGTTTTTTAGCAAAAGCAAAAAGGCCTGCCGCTTCCATTTCAACGGTTTGTGCGCCCTGTTTTTCATAAAATAAAACTTCCTGTTTTGTTTCGCAAAACATTGCATCTATCGTCCAAGTATAGCCTTTTGTTTCGGTTAAATTCGCGAGTTTGGCGGTTAGTTTTGGGGAAGGTTTTACTAAAGTTTCCGTTACATAATGGCGGCTTGTTCCTTCATCGGCAAAAGCACCGGTGCAAAGCACTTTTTGATGTAAATTTAAATTCCTGCCTATACCCCCTGCAACACCTATTAAAATAAAATTTTCTACACCAAGTTCAGCAAGTTGTTCTGTGATAAAAACACATAAAGGCGCACCTACGGAAAAATCGTGTACCACCGCAACGTTATTATTAACTAAATCAATACTTGAAAATAAATCATAATGTTTGTTAATATGCCCTTTTAAAAACTTTGTCATATCTGCAGAAGGCATTAAAATTACAGTTTTGGGAAGTTTAAAAAAAGTTTTTTTACCTTCTAAAAAATCTTTTGCTGTGAAGAAAGGTTTCAATTTTAATTTATTTCTTTTAGAGTATAACATTTTGACCTCTTAAAATGATAAAATTTTTATGTACAAGGCTCTATAAATTATATAAAATACAAAGGTAGAGTATAATGAAATTTTTTTAATCAGGTAAGTTGGTGCGCTTATGCTTAAAAAATATATTATAAAAAATAACAAAATAGAGGAAGAAAACTCCCTTTCTTCCGAGCAAGCAGAGATATTACTTTTTGTTAATCCTCAGGCGGAAGAACAAAAGTATCTTATTGATGTTCTTAAAATTGACGAACATACTTTGGCCTCCGCTATGGACCCGGAAGAGTTACCCCGTCTTGAAACGGAGCCGGAACATACCGCCTTAATTTTAAACCGTCCGCGCAATTATTCAGGTAAAGACCAGCTTGTTTTTAGGGTAGCCTCCATGGGTTTGTTTTTATATAAAGACAAGCTTGTTATAGTTTTACCTGAAGATATTCCTTTATTTATCGGTAAACGTTTTAATTGTGTGTCAGATTTAAACGAAGCATTTTTGAAAATTATTTATAATGCCATTTCCCATTACCTTGAACATTTGCGTGTTATAAATATGATTACCGAAGAGATTGAAGATAAAATGACGCAATCCATGGATAATAAATATCTCTTAAATCTTTTTAGTTTGGAAAAAAGCTTGGTTTATTATGCAAGTGCTATTACTGCCAACGGTTTTGTGTTTGAAAAGCTCCGTAACTTTAGTAACAGAATCGGCTTAAATGAACAAAATAAAGAAATGCTTGACGATATTATTGTTGAAAATACCCAATCACAAAAACAGGCAGAGATTTATTCAAACATTTTGGCAAGCATGATGGACGCGCGCGCTTCTATCATTAACAATAACTTGAACTTATTAGTTAAAAAATTAAACACTATTACTATTTGGATAATGGTGCCGACTTTTGTAGTAAGTGCCTTTTCCATGAACGTAGCGATACCCCTTTCCAGACATCCAAATGCGTTTTGGATCATTATGGGGCTTGCTATTTTATCAGTATGGTGTGCAGTACTTTATTGGAAATATAGGAAGTGGTAAAATGTCAAATACAGGAACTTATATAATCGATAAAAAAACAGGTAAACTTGTAAAAATTTCAGAACGGGCAACAACCGTAAAAAAACATAATCATACTTGCTGCGGGGATTGCTGCTGTCACAATCATTAAGAGGGTCTATGGTAGAAAAGATAAAAAAAACTAGCCAAAAAAAAGAAGTTAAAGCAAAAGAAACAAGCACTTTGCCTGCCAAAGTAGAAAAGCAGGAAAATAAACAGGAAATTCAAAAAACACAAGCTAAAAAACCTGCCCGCAAATTTTATCAACTGCGTCCACGCAATTCTGTAGCGGAAGTTTTGGTTAATACTTTTCAAAAATTAATCAAAAAAAGTTTGCTTTTACTGATACCTTGGATCATTTTGTCTGTAGGGGTTTTACTCACAGGCAGCTATATAATATTTAAAGAATTTTTTATAGGAATGGCATACCCTTGGTGGTATTTATCTTTAATTGCGCTTTTGCTATTTGGCGTTTACGGTATGATAGGTTTCTTCTACGGTCTTACCATGGCACTTTTACATACGGTTTTATCTGTTTCATCATCTTTAGGGGAAACAATTAGAAAAACAGTTTTGAGAGTCAAAAATTCCATTGAAAGCAAAGTTGATAAATTCACCGATAATTTGGAGCAAAATAATTTATTGGAAACTATAAAAAGAACTTTTGAAGATATTTCTAAAAATATCCGTCAATATGCAGCTAAAACAGCCGCAGGGGTTTTAGTTGTTGCTTGTTTGGGGGGCATGTTGTTTGTAATAAAAAATCTGATGGTAAAAAGTTTCAAAAAAGTACAAAATAAAGCTGAGTTTTTTACTAAAATGTCTATCCGGTTTACTTTGCTTTTGGCCGTTGTTTTAAACTTAAAACTTTTTGCCAAAATTGCTTTAGTATTCGGTTATTTAATAGGTATATTTTTAGTTTTAAGCCAATATATAATTTGGCATATAATGCAATGAAGAGCTTAACTTTTATTCTATTACTCTTTTTGGTATTGCCTTGCTGGGGAACAACTGCAAGGCAATACTATCAGGAAGCTTTGCAAGAAAGAGATTTAAAAAAACAAATAGAGCTTTACACTAAAGCGATAAATAAATCACCAAAATTTATTTCTGCCTATCATAGGCGTGGCGATGCTTATAAAAAACAAGGTAAAATAAAAAAAGCCCTTGCTGATTATTCTAAAATTATAAAACTTACCCCGAAAGACCCTTTTAAATATTATGCCCGCGGCCTTGCTTACTTGGATATGAAAAATTATGTCGCCGCAAAAGATGATTTCAGTTCTGCAATTAAACTAAATGATAAATACAGCGGTTTCTATTATAATCGCGCTTTATGTTCCGTAGAACTTGGGCAAAACAAAAGTGCCTTATCCGACCTTAAAAAAGTTACAGATAAATCTCTAAAAAAACAGGCCTCGTTTTTAAAGGGACGTGCAAATTATAAACTTTATAATTATGACACAGCAGAGAAAATTTTTGGTGATTTACTCAAACAAGATCCCGAAAACGAGGAAGTCATTTTGTATCTGGCACGTATTCGGATAAACGAAGATATGTATGATGAAGCTATTTCACTTTTAAGCCAAGTTATTAATAAAAACCCTTCCAATGAAACAGCTTTGCTTTTGCGCGCTGCAGCTTTCAAAGAAATATCACTTTTTGAGCAAGCTATTGAAGACTATACCGCTTTAATAGCCCTAAAACCACAAGATATTTATTATAACCGCCGCGGTTTAATATATGAGGAATTAGAAGATTGGCAAAATGCACGTAAAGATTATACCGCCTCCTTAGAACTTAATCCTACTTGGGCAATATCTTATAATAACCGCGGATATGTTAATATGAAAATGAGCAAGTATGAGGACGCAAAAAAAGATTTTGAACTTGCTTTAAAATATTCCCCGGTGCTTTCTGCTGCTGCCATAAATTATGCCGGTTATTTCTGGACTGTAAAACGCGATAAAAAAAATATGTACAAATATTTAGATAAAGCTTTAAAAGCAAATTTTAAAGATACGGCTTCCTTATATGATGATACACAAAAAGGTTGGCTTTTTAAAAAAATCAACAATACTTTAGATTTTCGTACCTTTATAGAAAATAACTAATTATTTTTAGTTACACTTAAATAATGCTAAAGATTCGTTTTGCTTGCGTTAAATTTACAAAAATAGTAAAATATATAAATAATGGGGACTTACTTTATATAATTTAGGGAGGAAAAATGAAAAAGTTGGCTGTAATTAGTATAATACTTTTGTTATTATTTGCCGTAGTAGCTTTTGCCAGCGTTATGGTTTTACATAAAGGTAAGGTAAAGGCATTGCCAGATAATTCTAAAGTTGTTGTTTCCGGAGAAAATCCTTCTCGTGTTTTATATGATGGGGTATTAGTAACAGTACCCCCAAATCAGGAAGTAGAAATACGTAAAGAAAATGTAAAAAAGGAAGATGGGGAAATTGAGAAACGCCTTGTTATTTCCGGCACTGACTTAAAAGATGTTAAAGTGAAAGGGCAAAATATTTCATCAAAAGGGGAAACAGAGGTTTCTGTCCCGCTTGATGACAATGAAAAAATTGATGTAATTAAAGGGGAAGTATATAAAGATGGGGTTTTAGTTGATGAAGTCCTTGTTAAAGAAGAACCAATTAAGCCTGCTGTCGTGAATCAAGCTGTTGAAAAGCAAGCTATTAAAAAGCAAACCGTTGTAAAACCGGTGGTTACTAAAACAGTGGAATTTCCGAAAATTTCAGATTATGTTGATGAATTAGTCTATGAACAAGCGGTACAAGATGTTGGCGATATGAGCCAATATGCACCGAGGTCTTAATATGAAAAAATCAGTATTTTTAACATTTGTTTTTGCAATTTTAGCATTAGTTGCTAATGCTTCGGATCTTAAGTTTATGGCTATGGAAGATTTAAGTTATGATGATAATATTTATTTGACCAATGATAATAGAGTCGGTTCTGCTATCAGCTCTACTAAAGTTGGGGCCTTATATAACTTAACAGTGCCTAACAGTTCTTTGGAAGGTAAATTTGTTGCTATCGGCGGTTATAATGCTTTTCAAAAACATAATCATAAAAATGGTTTTTGGGATGCGTTAGTAGATGCTGAGTTCGGTAATAAACTTTTCAAAGTAGGTAATATATTTTTGCTTACCTCTGATCCTGCCAACTCAGAACTCACAGAAAGGAGACAGAGAATAAATAATAATGTGTATGCCTCTTACAGGACAAGTGCTTACAAAAAATTAAGTTTAGGATTGAAAGTGTCTGATGAAATTAATAAATACACAGCTGGTGGGACGATTGCAAGGAATCTTGATAGAAATCGTGTCAATATCGGTGCCGGTGTTTATTATAATGTTTCTGAAAAGACTAATTTGCTTGCGGAATACACATTTACTTCCTTAGCTTATAACAGTAACCACGCAAATAATTCTACAGGTGGCATGTTAGCTTTAGGTGCTGAAGGTAAAATTGCTCCCAAAGTAACAGGTGAAGCAAAACTTACTTATAATTACAGAAATTATAGTCATGATAAAGACGGTTGTGATAATTATGGTAATTTGATTGGTTATAATGTTTCACTTACTTGGGAACCTACATCTCAAAATTTACTCCGTTTAAGCGGTACAAGGGATTTCGAAGAAACCGTTTATACTAACAACCGTTACTTTGTTTCAACCGGTATTAAATTATATGGTTCTCAGAAGATTTTAGATAAATTTACCGCAGGTTTAACTTTAGGGTATGAAAATCTTTCTTACCCCAAAGCAAACGGTGAAGGTATTAAAAGGTCTGATGATGTTTACACTATTCGCCCCGAACTTAATTATCAATTTAAAGAGCGGTTAAGCGCAGGTGTTTGGTATCAACATCGCAGACGTACTTCCGATGCCGGTGCAATAAACCGCTATTTTAACAATAGAGTGGGGGCTTTTATTAAAGCTATATTCTAATTATAATCATCTAATAAATATCCCCCGGTTAAACCGGGGGATATTTATTTTAAAATTTAAATAATCTAAGAGGAAAATATATGTTAGAACGAAGTAAAGAAGAAAAAGAAAAAATACAACAATATTTGAAATTAATGGAAGGAAATGATATTCAAATTCTCAAATTATGGTTTGTTGATATTTTGGGAAAACTAAAATCTATAACTGTTTCTTACCGCGAATTTGAATATGCTTTGACTGAGGGTATGGGGCTTGACGGCTCTTCTATTGAAGGTTTTGCCCGTATTTATGAATCTGATTTAGTAGCTTTACCTGATTTGAGTACTTTTCAAATATTCCCAGCTGATTTTACCGGTGTACCTATTGCCCGTGTTTTTTGTGATATTAAAACTACTGACGGTAAGCAATTTGAAGGCGATCCCAGATATATTTTAAAACGCAATATTGAGGAAATGAAGAAGTTCGGTTTTGACCAATTTATGGTTGGCCCCGAACTTGAATATTTTTACTTTAAGGATAATAAAAACCCCGAAACCTTGGATCATGCCGGCTACTATGATACTATTCCTTTAGATTCTTCATATGCCATTAGACGTGAAACCATGCAATTACTTGAGAAGTTAGGGATAAGAGTGGAATATTCTCATCATGAAGTTGCTCCATCACAACATGAAATCGATTTAAGATACGATGAAGCCATGAAAATGGCTGATAAAGTTATAACTTACAGAACTGTTGTAAAACAAGTGGCTGCAAAAAATGGTGTTTATGCCACTTTTATGCCTAAGCCTATATCTAAAATAAACGGCAGCGGTATGCATGTTCACCAATCTCTTTTCTCTAAAGGGGAAAATAAATTTTTTGATGCAAAAGATCCATTATATTTATCCGAAATTGCACGCCAATATATAGCAGGGATTTTAGCCTATGTTAAGGAAATTTGTTCTGTCACAAATCAATGGGTAAACTCTTATAAAAGGCTCGTGCCCGGTTATGAAGCCCCTTCTTATATTGCTTGGGGGCGAAAAAACAGAAGTACTCTTGTACGCATCCCGCAGGTTAAACTTGGTAAACCCAATGCTACGCGTATTGAGTGCCGTTTTCCTGATCCGGCATGTAACCCTTATTTAACTTTTGCGGTTATGCTTGGGGCAGGGCTTGAAGGTATTAAACAAAAAATGGAAATTCCGCCGATAACCGAAGAAAATATTTTTGGTATGTCTTGCGAAGAAAGAGCATCGCGTAAAATTGAAACTTTACCTGCTTATTTGTATGAAGCAATAAATTATACCCGTAAATCTTCCCTTGTTAAAAAGGTTTTAGGGCAGCATACTTT
>CADAFA010000025.1:0-9077 GCA_902787065.1 uncultured Elusimicrobium sp. | reverse complement strand
AATGGGACCATTATAGAACACATATTTCAAGTTATGAAATAGAACGGTATTTGTCCACTTTATAAATTGTAATTATTCTTTTATAGTACTGTCTTTGATAAAAGCGCGTTTTGCGGTTTTTAAAATGATTTCTATATCAAGCATTAAGGAGCGGTTTTTGATATACCAAACATCATAAGCAAGACGGTTAAAAGCCGCATCAAAAATTTCGTCGGTAGGTTTATTTTCCAAATCTATATTTTGTACGCAATAAGTCGGCGGTGCTTTAAAATTTAGTTGGGCCCATCCTGTTAAGCCGGGTTTAACTATACTTCTTACAGAATGGCTTGGAACATATTTATTTAAAAAATCATATTCATTATAGTACAGTGGGCGAGGGCCTACAATGGAAATATCTCCCTTTAAAATATTAATAATTTGCGGTATTTCATCTAATCTAAAACGTCTTAAGATAGCACCCAATTTAGTTATATTTTCCGTATTAGGTATCATTGTGCGGAACTTACATACATATATTTTATTTTCATTTTGCCCAACCCGTTCTTGTAAGAAAACAGGGTCAAACTTATCAATAAATTTAATAAGACAATAAATTAAACCCATCGGCAAAATAAATATAGGTAATAAACATAAGGCAAAAACAATGTCAATTAACCTTTTTATTAAAGGGTAAATGCGGTGCAATTTTCTTGCCGCAATACCTCTTAGTAGCCACATATTGTCTTTAATACCTTCTTTAGAAATACGTTTAAAAACATCTTCAAACATAAGTAAGTCCGTTGTAAGTAAATATCCTTTAAGTAAAAATTTATGTGAAACAATATTCCATGCCTCTTTATTTTGGTTAAACAATTTGCTTGATATTAAAACTAGATCAATATTTTCAGGATAAGCTATGTCTTCAACCGTTTCATATCTGGCTACGACGTTATAATGCTTAGAATCTTTAAATTCTTTTAAAAGTTTATTTAAAGTATTGCTTTTGCCGAAGACCAAAATATCTGTTTTGTGAAAAGTTATAGTGGCGTACAACTTGCGGGAGAAATAGATGTAGCAAAAGTATAAAATAAACACACCGAGCAAGATAGTTTTTGGTGTGGCGATATTGAGAATAGAGGCCATATAGTAAATAAAAGCTGCAGCCATAACAAGGGAAAAAAGAAAGGCAATAAGTAAATTTTTATAAGTAATTCGCCATTTTTTAAGTAATTGTAAATCATAGAAAGAAAATATCCACAGAAGCGTAGATATCAAAAAGAATAGTGGTACAAGTATCTCGCAGTTTTGGTAAAAAAATAAGATGTTAAAATCGCCGTGTCTTACAAACAAGACAGTAGCAATTATTGCTAAATATACAAAAAAATCTATCCAAAAGAAAAGGAATCTCGTCATCACTATACTCCTATTTTTCTATAATCTTTCTTTAATATCTATAATTATATTTTAGCATTTTATGCAAACGTATTAGAAGGCATCCAAAGAGCGTACATGTATACATAAATGCTATAATATATATAGGGTTGTATAGGAGTTCATTATGTGGGATTATACAGATAAAGTTTTAGACCATTTTAAAAATCCGCGCAATGTCGGCACTATTGAAAATGCCGACGGTACAGGCCAAGTCGGGAGCTTAATTTGCGGGGACGCTTTAAAGTTGACAATAAAAGTAAACAAGCAATCGGAAGTTATAGAAGATATAAAATTCCAAACTTTCGGTTGTGCCTCGGCAATAGCTTCGTCTTCTGTGTTAACGGAAATGGCAAAGGGGAAAACTTTGGAAGAAGCCTCAAAAATAACAAACCAAGATATTGCCAATGCTTTAGGTTCTTTACCGGAAGCTAAAATGCATTGTTCCGTTATGGGTATGGAAGCTTTAGAAGCCGCAATTAAAAGTTACCGCCAAGGCGGTAAACCCGTTGTTTTTGAACAGGCACAGGAATCAAAGTTAATTTGCCAATGTTTTAATATTACCGAAGAAGTGATTTTAAAGGCTATCCATGCCAACAATTTAAAGACGGTAGAAGATGTAACTCACTTCACCAAAGCCGGTGGTGCCTGCGGTAAATGCAAAGGGGCAATACAGCAAATTTTAGATAAAGTTTTGGCTTGCGAACTTCCTCAACATAAGCCAGAGCAAAAAAAGCCTTTTTATTCTTTGACTATAGTAGAAAAAATCAAAGCCATAGAAAATATTTTAAACACTGAAATTAAACCGCAACTTAATAAAGACGGTGGCAGTATTGAGCTTGTTGATTTGAACGGGAACATTGTTACTGTTCGTTTGCTCGGAGGTTGTGCAACTTGTATGGCAAGCCAAATGACACTTAAAAATTTTGTCGGTAAAACTTTGCAAGAAAAACTTGATAAAAATCTTGAGGTAAAACAAGCATGAAAGTAATTTATTTGGATAATAATGCAACAACTCGCACCTTGCCGGAAGTTTTGGAAAAGATGTCCCCTTATTTTACCGATTTTTACGGTAATGCTAGCAGTATACATATAAAAAACACATTATAACTTCGGCAGTTGAACATCCTGCAGTTTTGGAAGTTTGTAAATTTTTAGCTTCGCGTGGTTACCGTTTAGATATCATCGGCGTAGATGAATATGGCCGTTTTAATATGGAACAATATAAAAAAGTTTTAGATGACGACACAGCACTGGTTACCACTATGTGGGCAAATAGCGAAACAGGCACAATTTTCCCTGTCAAAGAAATCGCTGAACTTGCCCATACAAAGGGGGCTTTGTTTCATACAGATGCAGTGCAGGCTGCCGGTAAAATCCCGACTGATGTTAAAGAAATTAATGCAGATTTCGTTTCAATTTCTTCCCATAAAATACATGGCCCTAAAGGTACGGGTGCTTTGTATATAAAGGACGGTATACGCTTTATGCCTTTTATGCGCGGCGGTCATCAGGAAAACTTACGCCGTGCAGGTACGGAAAATGTTCCCAATATTGTCGGCTTTGGCTATGCAGCGGAAATGGCTTTAAAACATCTGCCTGAATATACAACCCAAGTTAAGCCTTTGCGTGATTTGCTTGAAAAAGAATTACTTGAAAAAATTCCTGATACAAAAGTTAACGGGGACATACAAAACCGTCTCCCAAACACCTTGAATATGAGTTTCGGCTATATTGAAGGTGAAAGTATTTTGATGTTTTTAGATGAAGAAGGCATTTGCGCTTCATCAGGTTCTGCCTGTACTACAGGTTCTTTAGAACCTTCCCATGTTTTGCGTGCGATGGGGGTTCCTTTCCAATTTGCGCATGGGTCAATCAGATTTTCTTTAAGCAGATTTACAACTATTGAAGAAATTCAAACCGTGATAAAAGTTTTACCGGGTATTATTGCTCGTCTTCGTGCAATATCCCCTTTTAAAAAAGCCTAAATTTGAGAGGTATTTATGATAAATTATTTGATAGATAAAATTATTGGCACAAAATCAGAAAGACAAATAAAAAAACTAAAACCAATAGTAGACAAAATCAATGCTTTGGAACCGCAAATTTCTAAATTAAGTGATGAAGAACTTAAAAATCAAACAGTTTTATTTAAAAACCGTTTAGCTGAAGGGGAAACTTTAGATGACCTTTTACCTGAAGCCTTTGCAACAGTACGTGAAGCCTCAAAGCGTGTTTTAGGTCTCCGCCCTTATGACGTGCAACTTTTGGGTGGTATAGTTTTGCATCAGGGTAAAATTGCTGAAATGCGCACCGGTGAAGGTAAAACTTTGGTTGCTACTCTTCCCTCTTATTTAAATGCTTTGACGGGTAAAGGGGTACACGTTGTTACGGTTAACGACTATCTAGCCAAACGTGATAGGGAATGGATGGGCCCGATACATGAATTTTTAGGTTTAACAGTCGGTTTTATCAATCACGACATGGCAAATGATGAACGCCGTGAAATGTATAAGAAAGATATAACCTACGTAACAAATAATGAACTCGGTTTTGATTATTTGCGCGATAATATGGTCGTCCGTGCAGAACACAGGGTGCAACGTAAATTAAACTATTGTATTGTTGACGAAGTAGACTCCATTTTAATTGATGAAGCAAGAACTCCTTTAATTATTTCCGGTCCTTCAGATGAAAAAACGGACAAGTATTATATTGTAAACCGCTTGATCCCTTCTTTAAAAATACGCAAAATTACCGAACGTGATGAGGTTAATGCCAAATATGCCGGGCAGGATTTGTCAGTAGGTTATGATGCTTTGATCGACGAAAAAAACCACAATGTAACTTTGACTGAACAAGGGGTTGCCAAAGCTGAAAAATTATTAGGGGTGGAAAACCTTTATGCTGACGTTGATTCGGAGTGGGTACACCATATCAATCAAGCCTTGCGCGCCCACCATTTGTATGAGCGTGATGTTCATTATGTTGTTAAAGACGGGGAAGTTATCATTGTTGATGAATTTACCGGCCGCTTAATGCCGGGGCGCAGATGGTCTGACGGTTTGCATCAGGCTGTTGAAGCCAAAGAACATATGCCGATTAAAGAAGAAAACCAAACTTTGGCAACAATTACTTTCCAAAATTTCTTTAAACTTTATGCAAAGCTTTCCGGTATGACGGGTACAGCCATGACAGAAGCCAATGAATTTTGGACAATTTATAAACTTGACATTGTGGAGATACCCTCCAATAAACCTTGTAGGCGTATTGATTATCCTGATGTAATCTATAAAACCGAACGGGAGAAATTTCAAGCCGTTGTAGAGAGGGTAGAAGAACTTTGGCGCAAAGGTTTACCGGTGCTTGTCGGTACCCGTTCTATTGAAAAGTCAGAACAAATTTCCCAAATGCTCCGAAAAATTGGTATACCGCATAAAGTTTTAAATGCAAAATATCACGAAATGGAAGCTCAGATTATCAGCCAAGCCGGCAGGAAGGGAGCCGTAACAATTGCAACCAACATGGCCGGCCGCGGAACCGATATTGTGTTGGGTGGTAATCCTTGTGATGAAGCCGAACAAAAATTTGTACAAGAAAACGGCGGTTTAACCGTTATCGGTACAGAACGACATGAAAGCAGACGTATTGATAATCAGCTTAGGGGACGTTGCGCAAGGCAAGGTGATAAAGGATCAAGCTGTTTTTATGTTGCTTTGGACGATGAACTTATGCGTTTGTTCGGTAGTGAGCGTATCGCAAAAGTAATGACAACTCTTGGTATGAAAGATGGTGAGGCTATAGAGTCCCGCATAATTTCAAAACAAATTGAAAGCGCCCAAAAACGCGTGGAAGGCCATAACTTTGATATCCGCAAATATTTGCTTGACTATGATAAAGTTATGAACCAGCAACGCACGGCAGTATATAATTTAAGAAATGCAATTTTAGATGGCAAGAATTTCAGTGAAAGAATTGCAGAAATGATAGAAGAAACTACCGCAGATATCTTTTATAAATTCTATGATGAGCGCCACCCGAAACTTACCGATTTAACAAGCATAAATACAATTTATAAACGCATTTTCGGTATTGACGAAGCCATTTCCAAAGAAGATATTTTAAGTAAGAAACCGCAAAATATTTTAGCTGATTTAATGCCCAAAATTAAAGATGTTTATAAAGAGCGTGCTGAGGCTTTTAAAGAACAAGGTTTTGATTTTTCGGAAGTGGAAAGAATGCTCCTTTTACAGCTTTTGGACCAAAGCTGGAAACAAAACCTGTATGAACTTGACCAACTTCAAAAAAGCGTAAGTTTGCGCGGCTATGCTCAAAAAGACCCTTTAATTGAATATCAAAAAGAATCTTATGTTTTATATGAAAATATGATGACGCGCATACGCGATTTCTTCGTAGATTATATTTTCCGTATAAAACTGCCGCCCAAAGCCCGTGCTCCTCAAAAAATGCAGGAAGGCGGTGCCCAAAATATACAAGCTGCAGCGGCCAAGCAAGAACCCCAGCCGATACATAAAATAGGCAGGAATGATTTATGCCCCTGCGGTAGCGGTAAAAAATATAAAAAATGTTGCGGTAAATAAGTGTCTAAAAAGGCAAAAGAAAGTAAAGAAGAATTAACTCTCATTACTAGGGATAAAAAACCAAAAGAGAAAAAAAATATTTTTTGGGATATATCTTATGCACTTAGTAAAGGTGTAGTTATTGCTTTATCTGCTTTAGCTGTTGCAATCAGTTTAGGGTCAGCTTTCTTGGCAAATAACAAATATTTAGGGGCTTGGATAGGTATATTTTTGTTTGCTATAGTTTTAAATAATTTTAAAAAACTTTTTCTAAATTTATTTTATTGTTTTATAGTAGGGTTGTCTTTTAATTTAATTTTGCTTTATTGGATTTATCCGACTGTGCAATTCGGTACCCAAGACCAATTTCTATCTTATCTTTCCGTTTTTGGGCTTAGTGCTTTAATGGCTTTGCAGTTTGTATTGTTCGGCTTCTTTTATTTTTATATTAAAAGTTTGACTTGGGTTTTACCTTTGGCTGCTGCAAGTTTATGGGTCAGTTTGGAATTTTTACATCAAATAATAGCCTTTTATTTATTTTCCTTCCCGTGGTTTATGCTCGGTTACAGCCAATTTGAAAATTTAGTCTTAATACAAATATCTTCCGTTACCGGTGTTTACGGGGTTAGTTTTATAATAGTTTTTGTTTGTTTTGCCCTTGCTTGTCTGTTTGGAAAATACAAAAAACGCCAAAAGCTTTTATTTATAGTTTCCGCATTATTTTTATTTGGTTTAAACTTTGCATTTGGCAAGAGGGAAATACATAAACAAGTTGATTTTGAAAATACTTATCCTAAGCAAATAAAAGTAGCTTTAATGCAACCTAATACCCACGGTTTGATTTTGTTTGGTATGGGTGAAGAAGCTTACTCTATTTTGGAAAAACAGGCCCTTTCGTTAGAAGGGCAAGGGGTGGAATTTATTATTTGGCCCGAAACCTCTTTGGAAGGTACTTTTACTTCAGAACGTAACAAAAGTTTTATACAAAATATTTCGAAAACTTATAAAGTGCCGCAGCTTTTCGGCGGTTCGGAAGTAAAAGAGAACGAACTGTATGTCGGTGCAGGTTTATTTAATGAGGACGGCTTATCGGACAGTTACCAAAAAAATAAACTTGTTCCTTTTGGGGAATTTTTACCTTTCCAGAAATATCTTAGCGGTTTTTATAGGGACAGGGGCATAACTTCCCTAACGGGTAATTTTAGGGAAGGCGGGGATTTGGGCAAAATATTAAATTTACCTCTTGCAAATATAAATTATCCTTTTGGTGTTAATATTTGTTTTGAATCCTTATTCCCTGCGATTTGGCGCGAGCAGGCAAAATCAGGCGCGCAATTTTTTATAAATATTTCAAATGACGGTTGGTTTTTGAAAACCGCCGCGCCTTTACAGCATTTAAGAATAAATGTTTTCAGGGCTATTGAAAACCGCCGCCCTATACTCCGCGCCACAACGACAGGTTATAATGCCTGGATTGACAGTTTAGGGAAATTGCGTTTTAGGTCCGGTAAATTATTTGAACAGGAAACCGCAATTTTTGATTTTCAATTTCAAACAAGAAACAAGAAAACTATATACACGAAATTCGGTGATATTTTTGCCCTAATTTGTGCTTTTTTAGCCTTTTCATTTTGGGGTGTGGCGATGGCCTTTTATATACAGGAAGTTTATGGAGAATAAAGAAATACTTACTGTTTTTGAGGAATTAACGTCAAGTTTACAAAACTTGCACAAAATTTTACATCTTGACGAAAAACAAAAAACTTTAGAGGAAAAAGAAAAATTATCTCTGGAGCCTGATTTTTGGAGTGATACCGAACGTGCAAAAAAAATCTCTAAAGAAATTGATTTGCTCAAAACCGATATTTCCGCTTATAAAAACCTTGCCAAAAGTTTAGAAGACAGCAAAGCCCTTTTTGAACTTTTGCAAGAAATGCCTGATGAAAGTGAATTTAAAAATCTTGAAAACGGTTTAACCGTTTTAAAAGAGGATTTCGCGCGTCTTGAATTTAAAACAAAAATGTCCCACCCCAATGATAAATTAAATGCTATTGTCAGTATCCATGCAGGTGCAGGCGGTACTGAAAGCTGTGATTGGGCGGATATGCTTCTAAGGCTTTACACGCGTTGGGCTCAAAACCATAATTTTAAAGTATCCGTTACCGATTATCTTGCCGGTGAAGAGGCCGGGGTAAAAAATGTTACGCTTTTTATTGAAGGCCCTTATGCTTACGGTATGATGAAAAGCGAAAACGGTGTCCACCGCCTTGTGCGTATTTCACCTTTTGATGCAAATGCACGCCGCCACACTTCTTTTGCTTCACTTGATGTTTTGCCGGATATTGAAGAGGAAATCAATATTGAAGTTTTAGATAGTGATATTGAGGTTACCACCTGTCGTTCCGGCGGTGCGGGCGGCCAAAATGTTAATAAGGTGGAAACGGCAGTCCGTATTTTACATAAACCTACTGGCATAGTTGTTGCCTGCCAAGTGGAACGTTCGCAACTCCAAAATAAACAACGTGCCTTAAAAATGCTTAAAGCAAAATTATACGAAATGGAACTTGATAAAAAACGTTCTGAAATGGAAAAGCATTATAGCGAAAAGGGCGATATTGCCTGGGGCCATCAAATACGCTCATACGTTTTTATGCCTTACCAGCTTGTTAAAGACTTAAGAAGCGGTTTTGAAACTTCCGATATTCAAGGCGTTATGGACGGCAATATCGACGGTTTTATTGAGGCCTACCTTAACTTCAAAGCAGGCAAATAATGCAAGGGCTTTATATCCATATTCCTTTTTGTATTTCAAAGTGTGTGTATTGCGATTTTGCTTCTTTTGCAAATATTAAACGTTTGCGCTTGCCTTATTTAAAAGCACTTAAATGCGAAATTATTTTACAGAAACAACATTATAAAAATTTTAGCCCTAAAACCTTGTATATCGGTGGCGGAACACCAAGTTTTTTAACTGCAGCGCAAATTAAGTTTTTGTTTAACAGTATTTACGGCTGTTATAAAAATTTTAAAGAAATTACTTTTGAGGCCAACCCCGAAAGAAAAAAAAAAAAAAAAATAAAACTGCTT
>CADAFA010000024.1 GCA_902787065.1 uncultured Elusimicrobium sp. | reverse complement strand
AATAAAGAAGTAGTTGTAGACGGTAAAAAAGGAATTTTTGAAGATATTGATACTGCTGGCCGTATGATTTTAAAAACAGAAAAAGGCCGTGAAATTATAATAGCAGGCGACGTACAATTTTAGTATTTTAAAAGAGGTGCAATATATGAATTCAGAATTATTTGCCAAAAGTGTTGAGCTAATGGCCGTAGGTATGGGGATAACATTTTCTTTTCTCATACTTCTTGTATTTATGTTAAACATTCTTAGGTGGGGGGTAAATTTATTAAATAAAATTTTCCCAGAAAAAGTTGAGGCTGCCAAAACACCTGTTTTAGCAGCTCAAGATAATACAAAACTAAAAATTGCTATTGCTTTAGCTGCAATTAAAGCAGCAAAATAATTTGAATATTTAAGGAGAAATAAAATGAAGAAAATTAACTTTATGTTAACAGCATTCCGTGATGGGTTTCAATCCGTCTATGGTACAAAAGTCAGAAGTGAAGATTTTTTACCTGCCGTTGAAGCCGCTAAAGAAGCCGGTGTTAGGCATTTTGAATCGGCCGGTGGTGCGACTTTCCAAAGTGCTTTGTTTTTTAATAAGGAAAACCCTTATGATGTTATGGACGCTTTTAGAAAAACCGTCGGGCCTGATGTAAATTTGCAAAGTTTGGCGCGCGGTGTAAATGTCGTTGGTTTAAATTCACAACCCAGTGATGTAATCAAATTACATGCAAAAACTTTCAAGAAACACGGCCTTACAACTATTAGAAATTTTGATGCTTTAAATGATGTTAACAACTTAATTTACAGCGGTAAATGTATTAAAGAAGCTGGCTTAAAACATGAAGTTACAGTTACCATGATGTCCCTTGCACCGGGTTGGGATAAGACGGGCAAATTCCATACACCGGAGTTTTATGAAGGCGTATTAAAAAATATTATTGCAAGCGGTATTGAATTTGACAGCGTTTGTTTTAAAGATGCTTCAGGCACTTCTACTCCTCAAACTGTTAAAGAAACAATTGCAAGAGCAAAAAAAATATTACCGCCGGAGGTTGAAGTAGTTTTCCATACCCACGAAACAGCAGGAACAGGCCTTGCCTGTTATTTAGCTGCTATTGAGGGGGGAGTTGATAGAATTGATTTATCAATGGCCCCTGTCAGCGGCGGTACTTGTCAAACAGATATAATTTCCATGTGGCATGCACTCCGCGGCAGTAATTATACTTTAGATATTGATATTGAAAAAATCCGCAAAGCAGAAAGTGTACTTAAAGACTGCTTGAAAGATTATGTATTAAAACCCGAAGCCATGAGGGTTGAACCTACAATTCCGTTTTCACCTCTCCCCGGTGGTGCTTTGACAAATGCTACCAGACAGTTGAGGGAAATCGGGCAAATTGATAAATACCCGCAAGTGCTTGCCGCTATGGAAGAAGTTGTAAGGCGTGGCGGCTTTGGGACTTCCGTAACACCGGTAAGCCAGTTTTATATACAACAAGCAATGCAAAATGTTATACAAGGCCCTTGGAAAGCCTTTGCACCCGGTTACGGGAATATGTTGCTCGGATATTTCGGTAAAACACCGACACCGGCAGATCCGGAACTTGTTAAACTTGCCTCCGCTTACATGAAAAAGGAACCCACAACAAAAACAGTTTTGGAACTTAATGACGCAGATCCTAAAAAAGGTGTTAAACCGGCAACAGAATTGCTTAAAAAGAACAATTTACCTGTTACGGATGAAAACATTTTTATCGTCGCAGCCTGTAATGATGCTGCAAACGGTGTAAATAAAGGTTTAGATTTCTTGCTTGGTAAAGCAAAATGTTTGGTAGAAAAGAAATCCGCCGCAAGTGAAACTAAATTAAAAGGTAATGCTTTTACCGTTTCCGTCGGTGGCGAAACTTTTAATGTTGAACTTAAAGATAATAAAGCAACAGTTAACGGTCAAACTTATGATATCGCAGTCAAAGAAGGAATAAGTGCAACAGCACCAGCAAAAGAAGCTGCAGCAAGCGGCGGTGGTGCGGAAGTTAAAGCCCCAATGCCGGGTGTGATTATGCGCTTTTCTGTTTCAGAAGGTGCAAATGTACAAGCCGGTCAAACTGTTGTTATTATTGAAGCTATGAAAATGGAAATGGAAATTAAAGCAACTGCGACAGGTAAAATTCATTTTACTTCTGCCACAGGTGATCAAGTACAAACAGGCAATGTGCTTGCTTTAATTAAATAGGTGAATTATGTTAGCAGATATTTTAAATTCTTTGCAAACACTTTGGGCTACCAGTGGGCTTGCTAATTTCACTTGGGGGCAAGTGGTAATGATTGCCGTTTGCTTGGTAATCTTGTGGCTTGGTATCGTCAAGCAATTTGAACCTTTGCTTTTGATACCTATCGGCTTTGGCGGTTTGCTTTCCAATATCCCCGTTGCCGGAATAGCGGCTTTAAGCGTTACAAGCGTTGATCCTAGCGGTGCAGTTCACACAGCTTTCGGTGGCTTTTTAGGGCAAGTATATGGTTTTGGTATAGAGTCCGGCTTATTTCCTTTGCTTATCTTTATGGGCGTTGGTGCTATGACTGATTTTGGGCCTTTAATTGCTAATCCGCGCACTTTGCTTTTAGGTGCTGCGGCACAGTTCGGTATATTTTTTACCATTTTTGGCGCTTTGATGCTCGGTAATATTTCGCCCGATTTAAGTTTCAGTATGAAAGAGGCAGCCTCTATAGGTATTATCGGCGGAGCAGATGGCCCAACGGCAATATTTTTAACCTCAAAACTTGCGCCTAATTTGCTTGGTGCGATTGCGGTTGCGGCATATTCTTATATGGCTTTAGTTCCAATAATTCAGCCTCCTATAATGAAATTCTTGACAACCCCTGAAGAACGCAAAATCAGGATGGAGCAACTGCGCCCCGTAAGTAAAAGGGAAAAAATTATTTTTCCGATAATGGTTTTGCTTATGTGTGCAATGTTTATTCCTGATGCTACCCCGTTAATCGGTTGTTTGATGTTTGGTAACTTAGTTAAAGAGTGCGGTGTAGTAAACCGCCTTGCAAAAACTATGCAAAATGAACTTATTAATATCGTGACAATTTTGCTTGGTTTAGCGGTTGGCTCAAAACTTTCTGCAGATAGATTTTTACAATTTAAGACGGTTGCAATCGTCTTGCTTGGTTTATGTGCCTTCTGCGTTGGGACGGCTTCCGGTGTTTTGATTGCAAAATTTATGAACTTGTTTACCAAAAATAAAGTTAACCCTCTTATCGGGGCGGCAGGTGTTTCAGCAGTGCCTATGGCGGCGCGTGTTGCAAACAAAGTCGGTCAAGAATTTGACCAGCAAAATTATTTGCTTATGCATGCTATGGGGCCAAATGTCGCGGGTGTAATCGGTTCTGCGGTTGCGGCAGGTATTTTGCTTGCTATGCTTGGTAAATAAGTTAATTATTTAATCTATAAATTATCTATCCCCGTGCTATATCTGGCACGGGGATTTTTATAGGTCTTTTAGGTAATTTAAATTAGGTCTTTTTGCCCTTGTTAAAATCGTCAATAATTGTGAAAATATGAATAAGACTATATATGAGAAAATATATTTTACTTTTATTTTCAATTGTTTTATTCGCTCCAGGGGCTGTCGCTAAGACAGACTGTGATTTACATATAAATAATTATTTCAAGAATAATTATTTCTACACCGGGGGAGCAGAAGCCGCTGAAAATCTTGCAGTACAAAGAAGATGTCTGCATGCGCGTAATCCCATATACTCGGATATTTATGAGTTTAAGCAAAAGATAAAAAAATTGAAGAGTATTGATGATAATTTTTTAGTTCTTAAAAATTTAATTGATTATCAGGAAGCTGCTGAAGTTCTTGCCGATAGAGGTGATATAAACAAATCATCTGAATATATAGATAAATTTAATGATATTTTAGTCAAGCACTATGATAAAGTTTTAGCCGCAAAAATTTTAAAAGAACAAGTGGAAAGCGGGCTTATAAGTGAAGCCCATCAAGAAGAATTATTTGAAAAATTAGATAAATATCTCTTTAAAATCGGGAAATGTAACCCCGGTATTTGTGAAGGTTGGGGTTTGATTTCAAGCGTAGCAGGCGCATTTCCGAAATGTGCGGAAGATAGCTGTCAATTAAATATTACCTATGAAAGTTTATATTTTGCCTTATCAAAAACAACGGATAATTTCCCAAGAGCTACGGAAACAATAAAACAATTACTCACAAAAGATTTTGGCAGCTCAAAAAGTAACGGAGAAGTAAAAGCCCCTCTAATAATGGCCTTATATTATACTGATTATGATGCCTTTTCTGCGGAAGCAAAGAATTTATTAGATAAAGCCAAAAGAACAATTAGATATGATTATCAGGAGGCAATACTTTTACCTATTGTAACTCAAATGATGATTAAAAGCGGCCAAGCAGAAAATTTAATACCTTATACCGAAACAAAATATAAAAATGTCGCTGGTTTAGAGGTTACTTTAGCTTTGCTTTCAGAGCCTTTAGGGGATAATATAAGACACAAACTACGAAGTGATTTGGAAATATATTATGAACTTACTTCCGCCTGCGAAAATTACAGAATTGAAGAACATAAGAACGGTACTAACGTATTAAGGCAGGGTATGGCTGCTACGTTAACTAAAGATCCTGAACTTGATTTGTTTTTACGTCAGCGTATACAAAATGCTTATTGGGTAGATGGTTTCGGTGGTTTATTAAATAATAAAGCAACATCATATTGGTGTTCGCCTTCAGCAAATGCCCCTGAAAAGATGGACCCTGTATTTGTAAGCGCACAAGCTGCCAGGGATTTTATTCGGGAAGGATTTATTGATGATGTAATTTTATTGCCTTTATTTGCCTTTAATAAAATTAAAGCGGTGCTGGAGGGGATAAAACAATCTAAAAAAACTCTTAAAGTGGTCTATTATAATGACAAAGCTTTGGAAGTAGCCCGAAATACGCAACGTCTGGAAAAGCAAGTCGAACGTAGTTTGCTCCGTCTTAATGAAATGCCGGAAGAAATTCCTTATAAACTTGCTGCCGGCCAAGATTTTATACCTAATTATGTAGGTGATAAGCAGGTTAATCAAATAGTGAACAACCGTAGTTGGCGTGGCGGGTCGGGTCATGTAAAGACAGAGCAAAGACGTATAACTTATGCTACCGGAAGAAGTCCAGGAGAATCAGATTGGGTAGAGGGTGTCATTGCCGAAAGAAAAAGTTTTGCAAAAGGTACAAATGAGAAACAATTAGCTAAGGAAAAGAAATTGTTTGAAGAATATGCAAATATGCAAATGAGGTACATAGGATTTGATAAGAGTAAAAAACTTGCCGAAGCATTAAATATGGATTGCTATGAACTAAGAAACTTTATCTCTACCCCAGGGTATATAGATTTACTTGCAACTGCCAATCCTGAACGTACCGAACAAATTATCAAAAGAACAAGTGAGATTTATTTTAAATACTTAGATAAAATTGAAAGAGAACCTTTTCATAAGTTTTCATTTTCTTATATAAATCGTTATGGAGAATTTGGGATAGATGTTTCAAGAATACGGTTGGTAGAAGAAACCTTAGAGAAAGATAATTTTCTTAAAGTATTCTTTAAACGAGGGGAATTACATAAGCCGGATTTTCTTTCAAATTCTTGGAAATTTTCCCCGAAAACTCCGAAAGAATCTGTAAAAGCATATGAGGCTTTGCTTGGCTGTACTCCCCAAAATCCTTGTTATGCAAAAATTGATGCTTTAAACAGAAAGATGCATATATTCAGTAAAGATAAAAGTAAATTAATCCGCATTACTCCGCACGAGTATGGCATTTTATCGGACGGGAAATTAAATTGGCATATTCATTATTATGAAATAAGTGACGATTATATTTTAAATCATATGTTCCTTTTAGATTTATTTGACAGGGAAAATTCTCTTGCTTTAAAAACCCAAGAAGAAATGAGAACTCTTTTAATATCTAGAAAAGAAATTCAAAAATCACCTTTGATTAAACTTCTTGATAACTAAAATAAATGAAAATTAAAAATCAAAAAAACCCCACGTTAAAAATTAAACGTGGGGTTTTAAAACAAATTAATTTAATAATTTATTTTGCTGCAGCTTTTTTTGCAGGGGCTTTTTTTGCTGCCGGTTTTGTTTCGGCTGCGACTTCTGCTTTAGGAGCTTCGGTTGCAGTTGCTGCTGTTGTTGCCGGGGCAACTGTTTCTGCGGTAACTTCTTCTTTAACAGTTTCAGCACCGGGGATTGCTTTTGCTCTTTCTTGCAATCTTGCCGCTTTACCTGATAATGCTTTAAGGTAATTAAGTTTAGCGCGGCGTACTTTGCCGTTTCTTAATACGGTAATGCTTTCAATTCTGGGGCTGTTGATAGGGAAAATTCTTTCCACACCAACGCCGAAGGAAATTTTGCGAACGGTAAAACTTTCGCTGATTCCGTGGCCGCGGCGTGCAATAACAACACCGTCAAAATTTTGGATTCTTTCATTGTCGCCTTCGACAACTTTTACGGCAACACGTACAGTGTCACCTGCTTTGAAAAAAGGAATATCCTTTTTTAACTGTTTATTTACTTCTTCAATGTTCATTTTTTTCTCCTCTTGAGTCTTTTTACTTCATCGCTTGTTTTGAGAGGTCTATTATCAAGCATATCGGGCCTGAATTTTTTTGTAATTTCAAGCGCCGTTTTTTGTTTCCAGGCCTCAATTTCTTTATGATTTCCGCTAAGTAAAACTTGCGGAACGCGCCTTCTATGCCAAACCTCCGGCCTAGTATATTGGGGGGCCTCAAGTAAGGAATTTTCAAAACTTTCTTCCGTTGTAACGGTGTCTTTTTTAAAAGTCCCTTTTTGCAAGCGGGTTATTGCATCCGTAATACTTAAAGCTGCAAGTTCACCGCCTGTGAGGATAAAATCCCCTAAAGAAATTTCAAGGTCTATTTCGGGGTATATTCTTGCGTCTACACCCTCATAATGCCCGCATACAATTATCAAGTGTTTCTTCTTTGCCAGCTTTTTTGCCAGCTCTTGCGAAAACTTTTTGCCGCGGGGGCTTGTTAAAATGACTAAAGAATTTGTTTTCTTAACTTTCTTTATTGCCTTATAAAGCGGATCTGCTTTCATTAACATTCCGGCACCGCCGCCGTAAGGCCTGTCATCAACAGTTTTGTGTTTATCTTTTGTAAAGTCTCTTGGATTTGTGCAACTGATATCTACCGTTTTTGCTTCACGCGCCCTTTTTAAAATACTTGTATTTAAGTAGGGCAAAATTACTTCGGGAAACAAAGTGATAATATCAATTTTAAGCATTAGTCCTCAAGTTTAAGTGTAACTTTGCGTTTTTCCTTTGCCGCATAGGCGCCTAACACGGTGCGGATAGCTTTGATAATACAACCGTCTTTACCTATAATGCGCCCTTTATCGGCCCCATCAACACGTACAGTAAGATAAACATTGTTATCTTCTTCTTTAGCTTCCACGATTACTGCTTCTTTGTTTTGTGCTAAAGACTTAAGCAGGTAATTTGCCAATTCTTTCATGGTTTATTACCTATTTGCTTGCTTTTTTAATTAAGGCTGCAACAGTCTTAGAAGGCAAAGCGCCGACTTTAACCCATTTATTAACTTTTTCTAAGTCAATATGGAGTTGCTCGTTTTCTTTTAAGCAAGGATTAAAGGTGCCAAGCACTTCTTTTGCTTGTGCGCCGACGGCACTCCTCTTTTCCGCAACAATAACGCGGTATTGGGGCTGTGTCCTTTTGCCTGTTCTTTGCAGACGAATTACTACTGCCATACATACTCTCCTTTATTAGATTGCGCCTAAGGCGCTAGTCAGATGCTTATAGCATCTTTTAAATCTTTATAAGCCTGTTTGATATCCTTTGTACCAAACAAAGCATTACCTGCTACAAAAGCATTTGCACCCGCCGCTTTGGCAATTTTAATGGTATCTTTATTTATTCCGCCGTCAACTTCAAGCCAAATAGGGCGTTTTGCAATTAATTTTCTTACGTCTTCAATTTGTTTAGGCCCGTTTTCTAAAAATGCCTGACCGCCGAAACCGGGGTAAACAGTCATTACCAAAACAAGGTCTATAATATCTAAAAATTCTTCTAAAATCTGCGGTTCTGTGTCGGGTTTAATTGAAATCCCCGTACTTAAACCGGCATCTTTTATTTGTTTCAAAAGGTCTTTTAAATTACCTTTTGATTCAACATGTAAAGTCAAAGAACTTGCACCGGCTTTTATAAAGGCCTCTAAATATTTTTGTGGTTCTTCTACCATCAAATGCACATCTTGTGCTAGTTTCGTGACGGTGTTTATCCACTTAACCGTTGCCGGGCCAAAGCTTAAGTTCGGTACAAAATGCCCGTCCATAATATCAATATGCAACCAGCTTGCTCCAAGTTCCGTAACGGTTTTTATTTGCTCTCCTAAACACAACTGATTTGCAGATAGTATTGAGGGTGCTATAGCATTAAAAGCCGGTTTCGGAAGTGGTATCATAGGCCTTTATTTTAATTCCTTTTGGCGGACTAATATGCCGTCGACATAAATTCTAACAATTGCTTCACCGCCGTAAGGAACATTTAAATCAATTTTACTTCCGGCTTGTTTATACTCATTTAAAATTTCTTTTTCGCCTAAATTATCTATTAAAATTATACGCACGCGGTTATCGTTTTTGCCCTGGGGTAATTCATAATGAACACGGTGTAATTTTTCACCTAAAACTTCTTTATTAGAACTTATGGTAATTTGTAAAGTATCACCTGTTTTTATTTCTTCATCGGCTTGCGGTTTTTGACTAAGCACTGTACCGCTTGGGAAGAAAGATTCCGGATCTTCTATAACCCCTATTTCAATGTTATGATCGGAGGCCCAATTGCTTGCCTCTGCAAATTTTTTATGACGGAAATCAGGCACTAAAATTGCCCCGCTATTAGGGGCCCCGTTTGATACTACCAAATTTACCTTTTCACCTTTAACAACTAAAGTTAAAGGTGCAGGTGTCTGGCTGATAATATTACCTTTTTCAATTTCTACTGAATAGGCGGTATCTGTTTTGCCTATCTCTAAATTTGCTTGCCTTAAGGTAAATTCCGCATTTCTTAAAGGCATGGAAGTTACATCCGGTACTTCAACACTTTCTTTGCCTTGGCTTACCCATACACGAACAACTTTACCTTCGCGGACTAAAATTCCGGCGGGGGGGAGTTGCCTTATAACAGAACCGGCCGGAATATCGGGCTGATATTCTTCCCCGGCTTTACGCATTGCTAAATTTACATTTGCAAGCAAGTTTAAGGCTGTGTCGATATTTTTATTTGTTAAATCTGGCACTGGTTGTTCAGCCCTTGTGTGTACGAGGGCAGAGAAAGCCCAATTAAAAGAAAAAAATGCTATTGTTCCTAAAAAAGCAATAACCAAAATCAAAGCTGAGACTGCTTTTAAAACTTTAACCGTAGCAGAGCGTTTACCTTCTAAAATTTCTGTACTTTCAATATCTTGCATATTATTTAAAAACTATACTTCCTTCCTGATATTTTTTGCCGTTTATATAAGCAAAAGCAGGCATTAAAGATTTTCCCGCGGGGCGTACTGTTTCAACCGACAAAACACCCTCCTTACATTTTACCAAAAAACCGACATTCCTTTCAATAGAAACTAAGGCTCCTGCCTGATAATTTTTCACATTTTGCGCGGTTGTAGTTAAGGAAGTTTTAATTATTTGTACAATTTGCCCGTCAGGTGTATTAGCTTTTGCGAAACTCGGAGCACCTGCGGTAAGGGCTCGTACTAAATTATTTATTTGTTCTGCCGTCTGGTTTTCAAAACTTATAAAAGTTTGTTCTTTAGCAATTAGTGGCGCAAAAGACGGTGTTCCGCTTTGTACTGTTTTTGTGTAGTTTTTTGTTTCGGCTTTAATTAAAAAATCTTTTAATTCGACAGTAGCAATATTTGTTAATTTTTTAAATAAAGTTACGGCATTATCTTGCGGTAAAATTTCCGTTTCTTTGGCAGAAATTATTGCGCCTGTGTCCATACCTTCGTCGATAGAAAACAAGGTAATGCCGGTTTTTGTTTCTCCGTTCATTAAAGCACTTTGTACCGGTGAAGCACCGCGGTATTTAGGTAATATTGAAAAATGCACATTTACAATGCCTTGTTTAAATGAATCTAAAGCAGGCTTACGGAAAATTTTACCATAGGCGACACAAATACCGATATCCGCATTTAAAGCAGCGATATTTGGAACAAAATCTTTTAATTTTTCCGGGCTTTCGACGGGCAAATTATTTTTTAAAGCAAATTCCTTGACGGGGCAAGGCGTCAAAACAAGCCCGCGGCCTTTTGGCCTGTCGGGTTGCGTTACAACAAGTTTAACTTCCGTATGTTTTGTAAGCACTTCCAAAAAAGGAACTGCAATTTGCGGTGTACCGAAAAATACTGTTTTTAACATACTTAT
>CADAFA010000023.1 GCA_902787065.1 uncultured Elusimicrobium sp. | reverse complement strand
TTTAACTGTGTATCATATTCCTTAGAATATTCTTAATAAGCGATATCAATATTATTTAAAAGTTTTTTCTTCTCGTCCCCTAATGATGAAAAACTTTTTTCCTTCCAAGTATTTATTTCTTCTATATACTCTTCTCTTTGTTCTGCAATATTTTGTTCCATTTTGGATAATGTATTTATCTGTGATGTTAAATTGTTACTTAATTTGGCGAAGGAATTAGAGGCCGTACTACCGAATTGTAAGTTTTGTCTTAGCTGAGCTAAAGTGTTTTTAGTATTAGAGCTTCTAGAAGGAGTAAGGAGAGTTTTATTATATGCTTGTTTCTGATTATCTATTGCGTCTTGAGCTTCTTTGTCAAAATTGGTAAGAGCTTCTTGGGCTTTTGTTTCAATTTCTTTAATGTAATTATTATACTCTTCATTTACTTTATCTTTGTAAAGGGTTGTATATTCTTCTTTGTTTAATTTATTGTAGTTATTACGATTTACTGTACGGTTATTATCTTCTTTTGATGCTTCTTCCAAAGTCTTTGATAAATCTGACAGGAATTCCTGAGGAGTTTTACGTTCTTCTGTTGTTTCTGTCACAGTTTCTTCTATCACCGTCTTTATTTCTCTTTGAAGATCTTTTTGTATTTCGGATACAGGTAACTCAATATTTGCAAAAGCAACTGCATTACTATTTATTAGTAATGTGAATACTAAGACTACTGAAATAAGTTTTTTATAATTTTTTGACATATATTTACCTTCTATAAAAAAATTTTCCCTTTATTATTATACACAGAGCCTTTCATACTTTCATTTTAACTAAACTCACATAATTTTACAAGATTATTTGGACCTATTTGAATATAGGCCCAAAGTCCTAATATTTTTTTATGCATTGAAATGGAAAAGATAAATATGGTAAAATATTCTTAGCATACAGTGTGCTAAAAAGATTACGATTTATAAATTGATAGGAGTTAATATGAAAAATTTAAGAAATTTATTTTCAGCAAAGAATATGAGTTTTGTCTTTGCTGCTTTTGTGGGTTTATTTATATGTTTTTTTCCGTTTGGGGTTAGTTTTATAGATATCTTATTGGCCTATATAGCTTTATTGTTGGTAGCCTTAGTAGCACTTATAATAATTTGTCCTGAAAGGCTTGTCCGCTCCTTTATATATACATACTTAAACTTGTTTTATAATATTGAAATTAAAGGTAAACAAAACATTATTAAAACAAAAGGTGCTGCAGTAATTTTAGCGAATAATAATTCCTTTATAGATCCATTAATTTTGGCAACTTATTTGCCTAGGGAAGTTATCTTTCTTACCGATAGTAACATAGCAAATCGTTTTTGGATGAAAATTATTTTAAGATATGCCAATCACTTACCTGTAGATCCTACAAACCCAATGGCAATCAGAACAGTATTAAATGAGCTTGAAAAGGGTAAAAAAATTGTTATTTTCCCCGAAGGTCGCATGAGTACCACCGGCGGTATAATGAAGATTTATAAAGGCCCTTCAATGATTGTACAAAAAGCCAATGCCCCTATTATACCTATATATATACAGAACACTCAATATTCCCGCTTTTCATACTACGGGCGCAAATTACGCCACAGACCGCATAAATCAATTATCGTTAATATTATGCCGGCCCGCACTTGGGATTTACCTAAAACGGATAATACACAAGAGCGTAAATACACTTTTGCTGAGGATAAAATATATGATTTGATGAATAATATGCGTCTTGACAGTTTTAATAATGACCAGACTGTTTTTGAAGCCTTGCTTGAAGGGGCAGCATTGACGCATTTTAAAGCCCGTGCTTTAGAGGATATGACCCGCAAAACAGTTACTTTTAGGACTTTAATTATATCTGCCTTTGCTCTTGGCGCTAAATTAGCTGCCTTGACAAAAGATGGAAGCTATGTCGGTCTAATGATGCCTAACTTAAATGCGACGATGTTTGCCTTTTTCGGTTTATCAATTTACGGGCGTGTGCCGGCAATGATTAATTTTACCGCCGGTAAAAAGAATATTTTATCTGCAATTAGGTCAACAAAAATTAAAGAAGTAGTTACCGCCCGCGCCTTTATTGAAAAGGCAGAATTAGGGCCAATAGTTGAAGCCCTTGAAAAAGAGAAAATAAAAATTATTTATTTGGAAGATGTAGGCAAATCAATGAATGCTTTTGATAAAATCAAAGCACTTTTAAAGGGTTTTGCGCCGCGCTTTGCTTATAATTTAATTAATAAAGATAGGAATCCAAATAGCCCGGCTGTCGTATTATATACCAGCGGTTCAGAAGGTACACCAAAAGGGGTAGTACTAAGCCACCGTAATTTGATATATAATAAATCTCAAATCTGTACAGCTTTGGAAATTGACTTTAGGGACAAATTTTTTAATGCTTTACCGCTATTCCATAGTTTTGGTCTAGCCGTCGGTGCAATTACCCCTTTAATTGCCGGTGGCAGTAGCTTTTTATATCCTTCCCCCCTTCATTTTAAAGTTATTCCGGAACTTGTGTATGACAGAAATGCAACCGTATTTTTTGGAACGGACACTTTCTTCAATGCTTATTGTAAAAATGCACATCCTTATGATTTCCACAACATCCGTTATGCAGCTGTCGGTGCTGAAAAATTCAAAGCGGAAACTTTTAATTTGTGTTGCGAAAAAATGGGCATACGTTTACTTGACGGTTACGGCGCAACGGAATGTTCACCGTTAATTTCTGTTGGTTCAGATATTTATTATAAACGCGGAAGCGTCGGGCGTGTGGTACCCGGTATGGAATATAAGCTTGAGCCGGTGGAAGGTATTAAAGAAGGTGGTGAGCTCGTCTTAAAAGGCGGTAATATTATGCTTGGTTATTTGCGTGAAAGCAACCCTGGTGTAATTGAAGCCCCGAAAGACGGTTGGTATCATACAGGAGATATCGTTACCGTTGATGAAAGAGGTTTTATTGAAATTAAGGGACGTGCAAAACGCTTTGCCAAAATTGCAGGTGAAATGGTTTCCTTAACGGCAATTGAAGAAGCTTTAAAGAATTTGTGGCCAAGTTACATGCACGCTGCTTTGCGTATACCTGATGCAAAACGCGGCGAACAGCTTTTTATATACACCACTAAAGAAAATCCGTCTTTAGAAGAGGTAAAGCAAAGTTTTAAAGCACAAGGTTTGAGTGAACTTTGGATACCTAAACATATCAAATATATACCTGAAATTATTTTGACTGGTAGCGGTAAGTTTGACCGCTACGCTCGTTTTACTTCTTGGTACAAGGCGTCAGATAAAAACAAAAAATCATCTCAAATTTTCTGCGCAGCGCGAAATTGTACTTTTGCGCTATGGTTTTATACTCTTAAATTCTCATATAAACTTTGTAACTTAACAAGCACCCGAAAGGGTGCTTTTTGAATTTACATATAATATTTGTAAATTTGCTGCGCGGCGCGAAATCACACTAGTGTGCTACGGTTTTATAAAAAATACTTCTCAAAACTTTTCAAAAAATGATATACTTTTAATAAGTACTAAAAGTACAGGTTATTTTTAGGAAGTGCGGATAAAGTCCGCACGCGCCGGGCGGGGTTCCCCGTAAGGCACATTAGCGTCCTAAAAATGGTCGTTGCTTTCAGTACGCATATTTTCATATGTGTACGATAGCGGCGGTTATTTACACAGGTTACTGGAAAGGCTTAGGTAAATATCGTCGCTTTTTTATTGCTTATTTTTGCTATTTACCCAAGCCCGAAATTATTTGGAAGGTATAAATATTAGAAGGTGTAAATATGCAAAATAAAAAAGGTTTTACTTTACTAGAATTGTTGGTTGTTGTTTTAATTATCGGAATTTTAGCGGCAGTTGCCTTGCCGCAATATAAATTAGCGGTAGATAAAGCTGAGTTTTCTAAATTAAATGCTTTAGCAAATAAACTTGCGGATGCCTATCAAAATTTTTATATGATTAATAATAAATTTCCTTATGACTTTGAAAGCTTAGACATCGGTTTACCCGAAGGTTATGTTAAAAAGCGAACTTATAACGATACCGCCGCATGCGGTGTAATGAACGATTTTTATTGTTGTATGGTACCGGAGGGTGGGGCAACAGCTGCTATCACTTGTGCAAGAAACGATTATAAATTTGGTATTTGGATTACAACCCCTCACGTGCATAAAAGAAGTTTTTGTCTAGCAAATAAAGATAATGAAAGAGCAAATAATTTATGTGAACATATTTCATATAGCAAATGGAGTGGAAGTAATTTATTAACTCCACAAGGATTTTCTTCAGGTACTCATAATTATTATATCATGAATAAAGTTTTCTAATTGTTTACAAAATTGGATAGGTTAGATGTAAAGTTAGAATAAAAAAACCGCCTATGCTAAAAACACAGGCGGTTAAAAACAGAACTAGTAAAAACTAATAACTACTACTATTTCTTTTCTTCTACTGCATTAAGTTTGACGGTGATTTTTGCATATACCGTCGGTTTAAAATAAATTGAAACTTCTGTATCGCCGATTTTCTTAATCGGGTTAAAGATTTCAATATTATTTTTGGAAACTTTATGCCCAAGGTCTGCCAAGCTTTTTTGAACGTCTGCTTTGGTTACTGAACCAAAAACAACGCCTTCAATATTAACGGTTCTTTCATAAGTTAAGACGATACCGTTAAGTTTTTTGGCTTCTTCTTTAGCAGCGGCAAGATCAGCTTCAATTCTTTTCTTGCGTTGTTCAGCGCCGAGTTCCCAATTTTTAAGGGCTGCAGGTGTTGCAATTTCCGCTAAATTTTGCGGAAGTAAATAGTTACGTGCATAACCGGGTTTGACTTCGGCAATTTCGCCGACAGTACCTAAATTTTTAACATCTTTTCTAAGAATAACTTTCATTTTTGTCTCCTGTTATAAATTTATTTTTTCGGTAAGCAATAAGCTAAAAAGGCAAGGTTTCTATCCCTTTTGACTGCCTTTGTTATTTGGCGTTGATGTTTGGCACAAGTGCCTGTAATGCGCCTTGATAAAATTTTACCGCTTTCCATGGTAAAACTTTTGATAAGTTGAATATTTTTATAATCAACATTTTCAATTTTTTCTGCACAAAATTTGCAGACTTTGCGCCTTGCTTCAAAACGTTTTTTACCAAAAGGGCGTGCGGGTCTTTCGGCTGTGGCGGCACCTTCTTGGGTTTTAGCTGTTTCAGCAGCAGGGGCAGCTTTTACTTCTTGATTTTCAATCTTTTCTTCTGACATTTTTATTCCTCTAATTAATTAAAATGGTACATCATCTTCCGGGACTTCTGTTACAGCCTCTTCGGAAGCGGCGGCTTCTTGAGCAGCGCCTGTGGGCACAACTTGAACGCGGCTTGCATTGATGCGGAGCTCGCGCCTTTGTTGACCGTCTTTACCTGTATATTCGCTCATAACCAAACGGCCTTCAACAATTACGGGTGTGCCTTTTTTGATTTTTTCTTTCAGGCGGTCCGCTAAAGGGCCGAAAGCAGTTGCGGACATGTATGAAACTTCATCCTTCCACTCATTTGTGCTTGGGTCCCTGTAAGACCTGTTATTTGCGATGCTAAAAGAGCAAACGGTACTGCCCTTTTGAGTCATCCTAATGTCCGGATCGCGGGTAAGGCGACCGGAAACGATAATAAAATTTAATTCCGGAACTCTTGCCATATTATGCTGCTACTTCTGCTTTTTTATTGGCAGGTTTGTTTTTAGGTTCTTCGTAAGACATAACGACATTCCTTAAAATGGAATTATTGAGTTTTAAGGTATCATTAAACTTTTTAACGAAGTTCGGTTCAGATTTAAACCTGAAATATAAGTAAAAGCCTTCGCGGTTTTTCTTGATTTCGTGGGATAAGCGCCTGCGGCCGAGTTTTTCTTCAGAAAGAACTTCGCCTTTATTTGCGGTTATCAAGCCTTTGATTTTTTCAACCAAGGCGGCAACTTCATTATCATTGAGTTGCGGTTTAAGTATTGTTACTGTTTCGTAAGTTTTCATAGTCCTGTTTTTTCGTAAAAAAAAGCACTGCGGGGTAGTATCTACCTCGTTGATGCCTAGATATTTTAGGAAATCACCATTAATCCAAGGAATATCTTTTCCTGTAAATATTATAACAAAATTAGGAACGGTTTGCAAGGGGTATAAGGAGGTTTGCAATTTATTAAGGTCCACAGTTTTTATTCTGTGGACCTTAATAAGTTATTATAAGACTTTGTCTATTTGTTTTATTCCATTATACCAATAAGCAATATTTTGAGCCTGTTTTTTATCTACGCCGGCTCTTTGTAATGTAACGGAATGAGGTACCTTGCCTTTGCGTATATCTTCAACAGCTTTAGGGGCTATTTTTTCTATATTATTTAAGGCATCTGTATACTGTTCTACAAAGTAAGCATGTCTTTTTCCTAACAACTCTCGTGATTTAGATGTAACTAGTTTCCAATCATCAGCAGTTGCAATTTGCTTTAGTGATTTTAAGCTGTCCGGTGTATCCGATTTAAGTATTTTAATCAAGTCTTGCCATTCAAAAGGACGTAACATATTATCAGCGATGTTTGCAAAATCTGGGAAACTAGTACCTTTTGTGACAAAGTCCCTTAAACCGGTATTCTTCAATAAATCTTTGATGTAAGATGACGTATTATTACTATCAAGCAGTGCTTTATAAAACGCCTCTACATCACTATTTCCTGTAGATTTAATAAAAGCTTGATGCAATTCGGAAATTTGTTGATTAAGTTCCCCTCTATTTTCAATTAAATATTCAATAAGATTATTGCAGGTTTTTACATCCGTGCAACCGTTTTTTATAGAGTTTTGGAAACCTCTTGAAGACATAGCTAAAGCATTGTGTGTGTCAGAATTTTCTTTAAGAACGGAGTTTGTTCTCGCCATTAAATCTTTGGCTTTTTCTCCCTCTTGTGCAGCTAGTTCTGCCTCTTTGACTTTTGCAGTAGATATTTGATTATGTTGGGCCAAAAAGTCATCATATCCTTTTATAGCTTCTCGTTCTCTTTGCGATATATTTGCAGGAGAATCAGGAATACCGTCTAACCAAGCTTTAAAATCATCAGCTCTTACTCGAGTTTTTTGCCCATTTATTTTAGTAATTTCTACGTATCTATCATTTTTAAATTTTACTTCAACAGTACCATTGTATGTCCGGTCTCTATTAGCCCACTGTCGTATATTACTATTAGCTGATGTCTGTGTTTGGTCTCTACGATCTTTATAAATTTTCCAAGATTCATCTCTTGTCAATGGCTCAGCAGATGTATTTGAAATATTTTGGTTTAAACCTGATAAATCTTGTTGAGGTGCACTAGGAGTGTCAGGGTTGCCCGCTGAATTGCGGACATCATAAGGATTTTTCGCACTAGGGCCTTCCGGACCGCGTGCTTGCGGGCCTGTATTGCCTTTTGCCGTAAAATCTTGCACACCGCCTTTGCCGTTGGCAGCTGCTTTGCCTGCTTCATCAGGTATATATTCAGGTTCTTTACTGAAACCGATTCTCCTTCTCATACCTTCAGGTGCGCCGGTGGTAGTGTTTGTAGGTGTATAATCTGTATCCTTACAATTAAAACCGATACATTTTCTAGTACTTGGAGTTGTTGCTTCAGGTTCGGTTTTACCTGCTTTTGCAATAGTTTCATCAAATTCATCGGTCAATTTAGGGCCTAATTCTTCCGGATCTGTTGCTGTTTTCTTGGGTGTTGTTTTGGCAGCAGGTGTTGTGATATCTGCGACGTCATCAGCTGCTTTAGCAGCATCTGTTACATCATCAGCCTTTTTTGTAGCAGTTACAACATCAGTTCCCTTTGAAGCAGGCCTTGAAGCACCATAATATTTGCCGTAATCACTCCAATCATCTGCGGCATCGGTAATTACTTTCCCTGCTTTCTGTTTTAACTGTTTGACAGGTTGTGATGCTTTGTCAACGACTTTCGATACGGTTTGCCCGGCCTTACTATCCTTTATGGCTACTTTCGCTGTTTTTACAGCAGCTCCGGTTGCCTTGCTAGCATTATATGCCGTTCTTGTCGTTTTAGGAGCATACTTGGCACCCATTTTAAGTAATTTAGTTCCTTTGACCATTTGTAAAGGTGCAAGTACCATAAAAGGATCAACTGCAAAATCCATAGCCATGCTTAAAACCATTATATTGGTTTTTACGTTTTCTTTTGCTTTAGCTTCATACATGGTTTTTGTCAATAAGCCGTCTTGAAGTTTTCTTGCTTTCCCGCCGGCTTGCAATATTGCCCCTCTGGCAAAATTTGCAATAGGGGAATATTCTTGTGTTTGGTCGGTTCCCATTTTATACCAAGTTGTGGCAAATTTTGCACTTGCATTAACGGGAACATTTTCATCATTTAGGCCGACTAAATTGACGTCATTATTGTAGTAATAAATTTTTCCGTACGAAATTAAATCAGTTGCAATTGCAGATAATACGGCATTATAAGATTCAGCCATACGTTCGGCTATTTCTATTTCTTCCTTCTGTTTTCCTTCTTCTTTTAGTTCTTCTAATTTGTCTTGTCCGAAATTATCTATTACATAGTCTTCAAACTCTTTTGTTTTATCTCCTCTTTCTACCCAATAACTGAAAGAAGTATAATCCAATCCTTGTAATATTTTGCCGCCTACACCCTTTTTTAAAGATTTTTTGGCTTCTTCCCTTGTCATAGTGTTATCGGTAATTATTTGTATAAGTTCTTTTCTCGTCATTCCACAAGAAGCCCATGCAGATTCAGATCCACCCATAGAGTTTAAAAATTTATTAACTTCTTCAAAAGGTAAAAAAGGGGTTTGTAATGCCATTAATACATTTCTTAGACATTGATCCATTTCATCTGCTACAATAGAGGCAAAAGTTCCTATTCTTTGCCTTCCCATATCTATTGTTTTTAGATCATAATCCTTTGCTAAGGTATTTATTAAAATGCATTCTTCTTGCGAATATCCCCAAAATTCAGCTTCGTTTAGTTTTTTGCATTTTTGTTGTGCTAGTTTTGCTTCTCGGACTTCATTATAAAAACTGTTAATATGAGTGGCATAAGCAACTAAATATGCAGCTTCGCTCATTGGATTTACAGATTCATTAATTGTTGTGTCGGCAAAGAAATCTTTACCTTGATTTCGTTGAGCAATTAGCTGTCTTATATGCTGTCTTGCTTTATTGCGGTAATCTTTTAAACCTATTTGTTGTGCTTCAGGGGTGATTATATTTTGATAATATACCTCTAAGGCATAATGATATAATTGATACGGTTCTTTAAAGTATTTGCTGTTAGGATATTTTTCATCTTTCTCTATAACAGGGAAAAATGCCATATTCCATGCAGTTTGTTTATCACTGTATGTTCCTGAATTCTTTTTTAAATTTTTAAATGCTCGTTTACTTTTTTCTTTTAAAATTTGTATGAATTCTTCATAAACAGCTTCATGATTATCAATAGTAATTTGTTGGCGTTCTTTATCAATTGTTGCACTAACTTCGTTATAGTTTTCCATATCTTCACGCTCTAAGACAGGGGTAAATACCTCTTGCGCATTTAAAGGCAAAATTGATAAGGTTATAATTAAAGATAAAGTTATGCATAAAAATTTTTTCATAGTTCTTGATTCTCCAAATTAAAAGGTTTTTCAAAGGTAAACAAATAATGCAAAACAACTGCCATAACTAAAATGTAAACAGCCAAAGCATAAGCCGTTAAAGATAAATTAGCAAGAAAACTGCTATTTGCAAAAGCAGGTACCAAATATATAATGCCTTTTGCTAAGTTATAAGATAAATTAAATAATAGTAAAGCAAAAATTATCCATGTAAATTTATATCTTTTAAGCAAGAGTAAAGAGTAACTTAAAGTAGATTTTAAATTAACTTTTAAAGCAAAGGCCATTTGCATTATAATCAGAGAGAGTAGCCATACGCAAAATATAAAAACCCTTAATACTTCGGTAGAAAAAGGAGTCAAAATAAAAACAGTTTTTGCTATACCGAATATTGATATTATAAGTGCTAATATAGCTACTACAGGCAATTGAAATGCAAGAATTTTAACACTATTGACAAAAGACGTTTTAAATAACAGCCAAGTATTTTCCTGTTTCAAAATTTCCTTATTTAAGCATAAATAGATTACAAAAGTAAAAATTACATTGAACAAATAAAGTAAAGGAATAAAATAACATATCCAGATAAAAGACCTGTAGGCATCCGCAAAAAAACTATGGTTTGCAAGGAAAAGCGCCCAATCAAATTTCTTGACGGGATAAACAAGAATATGCCCCAAAAGCGGTGCTGTACCGTAGAACATTAAGAGTAGTAAAAAAGTGGCAACTACCCAAGTAATAAATAATTGGGCAGAAAATGGTAAATTAAACAATCTGCGTATTGTGATCATATTAATATTATATGCGAAATATACAGATATGTCAATATGTAACTAAAACGGTATTTACAAATCTTCAACTGTTGGATTGTAAACTTGTGTGCCGGAAACTATTTCAAGCAAGCGGGCATCAGACGGATAATCAATTTTTTCCTTTGCTTTATTTATTGAAACCCAATCAACAGCAAGAACTTCTGATTCATCAGGTTTACCAATGCGTACTAATTTTTTCATTAAATACCATTGGACTGCTTTTTTTATAAAGTTTCCTTTGAGAGTGAAAGAATAGCGCACTTTTAAAAGTGGACGGATGATTTGGGCACGATATCCTGTTTCTTCCAAAACTTCGCGGAGTGCAGCTTGGCGAGGTGTTTCCCCTTCTTCAATATGGCCTTTTGGGAATGTCCAAATTTTGCGGCCTTTCATAGTCTTTACTTTTATGAGCAAAACCTTATTGCCGTCTAAAACAACGCCTCCGCAGGAAAATTCCGGTAAAATCATTATTTCCCCCTCGCTAAGGCAGCGGTTTTATAAAGCAAATTTTCATTAAAATAATTAGCGCAAATTTGTAAACCAAGGGGCATATTATTTTTATCTTTTCCAAACGGAACAGTTAAAGCCGGAACACCTGCCATATTGGCAGGGCAGGTAAATAAATCAGCTAAATATAAAGTCAAAATATCTTCAACTTCGCCGATTTTGAAAGCCCCGTTTGGTGTTGTGGGCATGATAATAGCATCAACTTCCTTTAAGGCTTTTTGAAAATCTTGTTTAATTAATTCTCGTACTTTTTGGGCTTGTAAGTAAAAGTCCCCGGCATGTGCACTGTTCAAAGAAAAGGTGCCAAGTATAATACGGCGCTTAACTTCGGGCCCAAAGGCCGCACGGTTTTTAAGATAAGTGTCTTCTAAATCTTTAGTATCTTTTGCGGAATAACCGTAACGCAAACCGTCAAAGCGCGCTAGGTTAGAACTTGCTTCACTTGAAGTTAAAATGTGATAACAAGGGGCTGCATATTTAGCATGCGGTAAAGAAATTTCTTTTATTTGCACCCCTTTTGTTTTAAAAAGTTCTACCGCTTGATTGAAGGCTTCTGCGGTTTCGCCTTTTAAGTTCGCTAAAAAGTCAGTCGGAACACCAAGGGTAAGGTTTTGTTTTTCCTGTTTATTTTGCGGCGCAGGTTTTGAGGTGGAATCTTTTTTATCTTGCCCGGAAATTACCGATAAAACAAGTTCATTATCTTCAATATTATTTGTAATTGGGCCGATTTGGTCTGCACTGCTTGCAAAAGCGGTTAAACCATAACGGGACACGCTACCGTATGTCGGTTTAATTCCCACAACACCGCAAAAAGAGGCCGGTTGGCGGATACTGCCACCTGTATCTGAACCTAAGGCAACAGGCACCATACCGCTTGCAACTGCCGCGGCGCTTCCGCCGGAAGATCCGCCCGGAACACGAGCTAAATCAAGCGGATTTTTAACAGGGCCGAAAGCTGAATTTTCATTTGAAGAACCCATAGCAAATTCGTCCATATTTGTACGGCCTACAATTACCGCGCCTTCCTTTAAAAGTTTTTTTACGACGGTTGCGGTATAAGGTGCTTTATAATTTTCAAGCATCTTGGAGGCGCATGAACAAATGTGCCCTTCGTATAAAATATTGTCTTTTATAGCAACGGGTACGCCGGCAAGGCGGCCTTTTTTGCCTTGTGGCATAGCATCAATTTCTTTCGCGCGTTTTAGAGCTTCTTCCTCAAAAATTTCAAGGAAGGCATTTAAAGAAGGGTTTTTTTCTTTAATTCCGTCTAAAGTTTTTGTTATTATTTCCAAAGCTGAAACTTCACCTGAATTAACTTTTTTTGCTATATCTACTACTGTCATAAAACCTTCTTTACCTTCAGTAATTTATCTTGTTTATCATTGAAAGCTGACGTTAAAACGTCGGCCTTTTCAAACTGCATAGGGATATCTTCTCGCTTTGGGGTGAAGTATTCCTGCAGGCGAGTTAAAGCGGAAGTATCAACTTTTTGAATTTCTTCCACCCAATTAACGACGGAAGCAATTTGTTTAATAAGTTTTTCTTCCTCTTGTTTTGAGAGTTCTATTTTAGCTAATTTTGCTACTTGTTTTAATTCTTGTAAATTTGTTTCCATAATTATATTTTAGCAAATATAACACGGAAACTGTTTTAATTTAACAAAAATAGGCTTAAATTAAGATACGTCGCAAATATTAACCAGCAAAAATACGGTAAAACAACCATTGTGGCAGTTTTGCTTATTTGATAACTTACGCAAATCAGACGGAAAACTAAAAAATCCATTATCAGCAAAACAATTAAGCCTGCCAAAATATTTTGCATACCAAAGAAGATAGGCGTCCACAAAAAATTCAAAACAAGCTGCCAAACAAATAATTTTTTTGCTTTGATAACCATTTGCGTGTGAGGATGCCTGTCAATTATCCAAATAAATATTGCAAGTGAGATATAGAGCAAGGTCCATATCGGCATAAAAACAAAATTGGGCGGATTCAAAAAAGGTTTGTTTAAGGCATTGTACCAAACATTGAGCGAACTGTTTACCGAGGCGCTGATTATCCCCCCTATAATTAAGAATAAAACTGCTAAAAAAACTGCTTTCATAATTCCTCCGTTACTTAAAAATGGTAAAATTTAATTGTGCGCCCGTAGTTCAATGGATAGAGCATCGGCCTCCGAAGCCGGGGATATGGGTTCAACTCCCGTCGGGCGCGCTTAAATTTGCACGCTTTTGGTGCTTGCTAAACGTCCCAAAAGCGCGTGTTCGTTAAATAATAGCTTTTAAAGTATTTTCAATGATTTCTTTTGTACGCGGGCCGACTATTTTTTTGACTTCTTCCCCCTCTTTATAGAAAAACAAAGTCGGCATTGCTTTGACATTCATAACATCGGAATAGTGTGTTGCTTTGTCAACATCAACCATTGCAAATTTTACTTTATCCCCGTACTGTTTATATAACTCGTTTATTATAGGTTCAAGTGCTTTGCAGTGTTGGCACCAAGTGGCATAAAACTCGACCAACATTGGGCCTTTTTCTTGTAAAACTTCCTGTTTAAAGTTAAGGTCATCAACTTCAACTTTCATAATACCCCCTCGAAAGCTTTTTAGCTTTCAAGTAATATTATAACTATTTTACATTAGTTTTGCAATATTATTTAGATTGGTATTTTATGATATATTTAATTTTTCAATCATTTTTTCGGCGGCTTGTAAAGGATCGGGTAAAGTTAAATTATTGTAATTTGCACGCATTTTTTGTAAATGTTCCGGCTCTGATAAAAGTTTCTTGACGGCATTAAAAAGATTTTGTTCTAAGTTGTCACTTTCCTCTATCAAAAAACTTAAGCCGGCATTTTGAAATAATCTTGCATTAAAATACTGGTGATTATCCGCCGCATACGGGAAAGGTACTAAAATTGACGGTTTTTTTAAAGCGCAAATTTCCGCAAGCGAACTTGCCCCGCTGCGGGCAATTATAATATGCACAGCTTTCATCAAAGAATAAATATCTTCCGCATAAGGCAAAAGTGTTAAGTGCGGAGTATTGCCGTAAACTTTTTTAATTTCTTCATAATCGCGCGTACCGGTAATGTGAAAAACATTCAAACGCCCGTTTGTTTGCGCAAGTAATTTTTTAGAGGCTTCCGCCGCGGCATAATTTAATTTTTTT
>CADAFA010000022.1 GCA_902787065.1 uncultured Elusimicrobium sp. | reverse complement strand
TACAACCCCACCCCTAACCCCTCCGCCTTTGCAAGCAAAGGGGCGGGGAATAAGAGGAAATAAATTTTATAATTACTATGAATCCAAAAATTATATTAATAATTCTGTTTTTAATTAACTTATTTAACTATATCGACAGGCAAGTGCTGTTTGCCGTCTTTCCGTTACTTGCTAAAGATTTAAATTTAAATGATGCGCAACTTGGTTTACTAGGCTCGGTTTTTATGATCGTCTACACCTTAACCGCACCGATTATTGCTTATTTTGCGGACAAATCCCCCCGTCAAATTTGGGTTTCCGTTTGTGCAGTTTTATGGAGCGGTGCAACCGCCTTTACAGGTATGGCAAAAAACTTTTATAATATCGCAATTGCACGCAGTTTTATCGGCGTAGGTGAGGCTGGGTTTACGAGTGTTTCCCCCTCCCTTGCGGCGGAAGGCTTTGATAAAGACCACCGCGCACGCATACTTGCAATTTTAGGTTTGGCACTTCCGCTTGGCAGCGCACTAGGTTATTTGCTGGGCGGGTTAATCGGTCAACATTACGGGTGGCGCATGGCATTTTATATTTTAGCTATTCCGGGTTTTTTGCTTGCCGCTTGGGCCTTCCTCTACATTAAGGACAAGCGCCAAACTACGCAGGAAGAAAAAAATCAAATCAAAATTTCAAATTATCTTAAATTTTTTAAAAGCAAAAGTTTTGTTTATGTATGCCTTGCGGAAGCTATGGCAACCTTTACCCTCGGCGGCCTTGCTGCGTGGATGCCAACCTATTTCCACAGATATTATGGTTTTTCCGTCGCTGAAGCAGGCACAAAGTTCGGAATAATGATAATTATTGCCGGTTCGATAGGTACTTTAGGTGGCGGCGTACTTGCTGATTTTTTAAATAAATTTACAAAAAAAGCCTATTTTTATACCACTTTGCTAGGATATTTAGTGGCTTTACCGTTTGGGCTTTTTGCGCTTTTATGTGAAGGGAAATTGCTTACCCTTATTTGTTTTGGTATAGCGATGAGTTTCGTTTTCCTGCAAACAAGTTTAAATGCGGCAATAATAAGCATAACTTCCTTGAAAATCAGGTCCATGGCTTTTGCTTTCCATATCTTTATTATTCATGCTTTGGGGGATGCACTTTCCCCGATGACAATCGGTAAAATTTCGCAAGTGTTTGATTTACAACTCGCGGTTTTTATTGCCATAACATTTTTGATACCCGCAATAGTTTTTTGTTACTTTGCCGCCCGCACATTTAAAGGGCAGGAACTTTAAAAAATATGTTAAAATTGTGTTATGGGTGTTACGGAATCTAAAGAAAATTATTTGGAAATTATTCACATCTTGACCAAAAATCAAAAAGAGGTGCATGCCGTTGATATTGCAAATTACCTCGGCTTTGCGAGGGCAAGCGTGAGTATTGCCTTAAAAACATTAAGGGATGAAAAATATATTACCGTTGACGATAACTTGCACATAACCCTAACCCCGAAGGGCAAGACCGTTGCAAAAAAAGTTTATGATAAACATCAAACCCTTTCCACCTGGTTTATGTTTATGGGCGTAGACGAAAAAACCGCCCTCAAAGATGCCTGCAAGATTGAGCATATAATATCTGAGAAAACTTTCAAAGCCATTAAAAAATTTTTAAAAAAATAGATCCTAGGCTTATAATTGATAAAAAGTATAAGCAATTGCTGGTTTACTATTAGGGTATATAGTAGAATCTCTTGTTAATTTTCCTAAAGTTGAACAAAAATTTTTAGCTTTATTATCATTAGATTTTGCTATACAATACTTTTCATCAACAGGTTCTCCTTCTCTAGAAAATGAACTCTCATAATACCCAAAGGAAAGATCCGTATTATAACATGAAATATAACCAAAATCATAGTTGTTAGAACTTCCGTAAAAGTATTGTTGAAGACAACAAGACATATCTTCACTTTCCATACAAGTAATTCTGTTTTCATCCAAAGTTAATTGAAAATTATCCGGCAAAGTAATGGATAGATCATTAAAATATTTCGGCGCTTTACCATGATTTAAAACGTATTCTTTATAAGCATCACTTAAAGATGAAACCGTAGATTGAAGTTTTGCAAATTTCGTTTTATTTACGGCTTTATTATATTGCGGCAAAGCGATTGCCGCTAAAATTCCGATAATTAAAACAACCACTAAAAGCTCAAGTAATGTGAAAGCTTTTTTATTCATATATTAATTCTCCTTATTTTACAGCGTTTTTATTTTAACTACATATATATTGTACAGAAAAAAAAAAAAAAGCAAGTCACATCGATATTTTTGAAAATAAAAATATCAAATTTTAATTTGACATGCCAAACCGCGCACAAAAAAACGGCAAGTATTTTTGAGGATATTTATTTTATAACCCCACCCCCTGCCCCTCCGCCTTAGGAAGGGGCGGGGAGTAGAAGGAAATATTTTAGAGTTTAGAGCCGTAGCGCACAGGCATGTTTTCGCGCTGCGCAGCAGATTGTTAATAAAGCCAAACCGAGCGCCCGAACCCGGCAAGTATTTTTGAGAAAATTAAAATTTGCTTTATTTATCCCCCCTCTGCCTCGCAAGAAACAACATTTGCTCGGCACCTCCCGCCCGCGTGACAAAGCACGCGGGTGGCGGCAATGTGAAAGTAAATTTAATAAAGCAAAACCATGCGTAAAACTTGGTATAATATATTTATGAATGAAAAATTACCCCCCCAAGCATTAGATGCAGAAATGGCCTTGCTAGGCTCCATGATGATTGAGCAAGATGCCCTTGAGCGCGCTGTCGGTATAGTCAGTGCAGAACATTTTTATAAAACCGCACATCAAAAGATTTTTACAGCGATGAAAACTCTCGCCGACAAAGACCAAGCGGTTGACCTTATTACAGTAACCGAAGAACTTAAACGCACAGGTTTTTTAGCCGAAATAGGCGGGGAAAGGTATTTAGCGGAACTTATGTCCAAAGTTTCAACCGCCGCACATGTGGAACATTATGCAAAAATCGTATACGATACGGCCCTTGTAAGGGAACTAATTAAAATTTCCACCTCTACCGTTGAAAGCTGCTATAAAGATACGGAGCAAGAACCCAGCGATTTAATCGACGAAGCCCAAAGCAAACTGTTTACTTTAAACCAAAAACAAGTAAAACAAGGGCTTGTTTCCACAAAAGACATGGCCCAGGAAACAATGGAACAAATTGAAAAACTTATAGTCAACAAAGATCCCATTAAAGGTGTCCCGACAGGTTTTAGCGAATTTGATACAATGACAGGCGGCCTTAGGAAAGGGGATCTTATTATTCTTGCAGCACGCCCTTCACAAGGTAAAACCGCAATGGCTTTAAATATTATCCAAAATGCGCTTGATAAGGGGTTTCCGGTTGCAATGTTTTCCTTAGAAATGGGGCGCTTTCAGATTTACCAAAGGATGGTCTGCACCGCCGCACAAGTAAGTTTACATAATGTAAGCACGGGTGTCTTCCAAAAATCAAGATGGCGCGAGCTTGCATCAAAAATTCAAAAACTCGGTGAACAACCGCTTTATATTGACGATACTCCTGCTGTAACTATAACAGAGATCCGCATGCGCGCACGCCGTTTGGCCCGTGAACTTCAAAAAGCCGGCAAAGAACTTGGGCTTATTGTAATTGACTATATCGGTTTAATCAGAAGCGGTAAAACAAAAGTTGAATCCCGCCAACAGGAAGTTTCCGAAATTTCAAGAATGTTAAAAGAACTTGCCAGGACAATGAATGTACCCGTTTTGGCACTTTCACAGCTTAACAGAAATACCGAAAAGGGCCGCGTAGATAACCGCCCCCAACTTTCGGACTTAAGGGAATCTGGCTCTATTGAACAGGATGCTGATGTCGTTGCCTTAATACACCGCGAAGGTTATTACAAGTGGAACGATGAAACCTTAAGAAACAAAGCCAATTTAATTTTAGCAAAACAACGCAATGGCCCGGTAGGTACTATTGACCTTAATTGGTATAGTGAATATACCTTATTTACCAATCCTGCCCTTGTCAGTGATGAGGCCGTTGCGGAAACAATAACAGCCCCGGGCGATATACCTCTATGACGATACCAATCCTCCGCCCTACAATTGCGGAAATTAATTTAAATGCTTTAAAGAATAATCTTTTAAAAGCAAAAAATTTAATTTCCCAAAGAGCTCAAGGAAATACAAAAATTTTACTTCTAGTAAAGGCTAATGCTTACGGGCATGATGCGGGGCTTATTTCCAAATATGTTCAAGATAATAAACTTGCTGATTTTTTGGGTGTTGCCTCAATAGAAGAAGGCCTCTATCTGCGCCAAAAAGGTATAAACTTACCAATTTTGGTACTTGGCAGTATTTGGCCTTTTGAGTGTTTTGAATATGCGATAAAAAACAATTTATCCGTTACAGTAGCAAGTGTTAAAGCAGCAAAATTTTTGGCAGAACTTGCAACCAAATTAAAAATAAAAGCTTATGCCCATGTTAAGCAGGAAACAGGTATGAACAGAATTGGTTCACGCCGGCCTGCAGCAATAGAAATACTTAAAATTTTAAATGCCGCACCTTTTGTAGAAGTGCAAGGAACTTTCAGCCACTTTGCAAAAGCAGATGATGCGGAATATTCCAAACAACAATTTAATTATTTTACGGAACTTTTAGAAGAAGCAAAAAACCAAAATTTAAATACGGGTATAAATCACTTATCCGCCTCGCAAGCATTTTTGAATTATCCGCAGGCCCAGTTTGATATGGTACGCCTTGGGCATCTTGCCTATGGTTTAGAATCTGGTTTTGAACCTATACTTTCCTTAAAATCAAAAGTTGTGTTTATAAAAGATATTAGGGAAAATGTATCTGTAGGTTACCAAAGAACATTTATTACCAAAAAACCTTCAAAAATTGCTACTATACCAATAGGGTATGGGGACGGTTATCTGCGGGCTTTATCAAATAAAGCGGAAGTGGAAATTTTGGGTAAACGTTGCCCGCAAATCGGTAATATCACTATGGATATGATGATGGTTGATATTACCGAACTAGGTGATATTAAAATCGGCACCGAAGTAACATTAATTGGCAAAAATTTGCCTGCTTCGGAACTTGCCGAAAAGTGCGGAACTATTGACTATGAAATACTAACATCTATTGCGCGCCGCGTTCCGCGTATAGGGGTTTAAATGTTTAAAAAAACAGGGAAATTTTTAATTTTCTTTTTTACTCAATTCGGCCAAGCTACCGAAATGATTAAAGAGGCTTTTTTTTGGTTTATTAAAACCCCACTTGAAGTTAATCAGACTTTACAACAAATAGTAAAAATCGGCGTTGAAAGTGTGCCTGTCATTTTGATGACGGGTTTATTTGTCGGCATGGTACTTGCTTTACAGGCCGGTAATACTATGCAAAATATTTTAAGTGAACCTCTTTATATAGGTTTGCTGGTAAGTTTTTCTTTAGTACGTGAGCTTGGGCCGGTATTAACCGCCTTTGTTATATCAGGCCGTGCTGGGGCTGCCGTTACGGCGGAAATCGGTACTATGAAAGTTACCGAACAAATTGATGCTTTAAGCACCTTAGGTACAAATGCCATAAGGTATTTGGTTATTCCGCGCTTAATTGCTTTTACAATATCAATACCGATATTAACAATATTTGCAGATATAATGGGTATTTTCGGCGGTTTTATAGTAAGTGTAGAAGGCCTTGGGGTTCCTTCAAGTACATACACAAATGATATTACAACTTATTTAGGTGTAGATGATTTAATACACGGCCTTATAAAAGCAACTGTTTTTGCTTTTACTATCGGCGTAATTTGCTGCTACAAAGGGCTTAATACAAGGGGCGGTGCGGAAGGTGTCGGTAAAGCTACGACAGGTGCTGTGGTCGTCAGCATGGTGATGATTTTGGTTATTGACTATTTCTTAACTGCGATTTTGCACGCTTTTGGGGTATAGTATGATTAAGATAGAAAATTTACAAAAACATTTCGGACCTAAACATATCTTAAACGGCGTTAATTTGGAAATTAAAGACGGCGAAGTTACCACTATTATCGGCGGTTCCGGTACCGGTAAAAGCACTTTAATTAAATGCATTATCCGTTTGCTTGAACCGGACGGCGGTAAAATTTTGTTTGAAGGTAAAGATATTACGCACCTAAACAATGAATTTGAACTCGCCAAACTACGCAAAAACTTTGGATATTTATTCCAGGAAGGCGCTTTATTTGATTCTTTAACCGTAGGTGAAAATGTAACTTTCGGTTTGAAATATTTAACTGACACTCCAAAAAGCGAATATGCCAAAATTGCGAAAGAAAAACTTGCGCTAGTCGGTTTAAAAGATATTGAAAATTTAAGACCTTCGGAACTTTCCGGCGGTATGAAAAAGCGTGTTTCTTTGGCCCGCGTTTTAGCAACAAACCCAAAAGTAATTTTATATGATGAGCCTACCAGCGGGCTTGACCCAATAATGTCGGAAATCATCAGCCAACTTATTTTAGATTTGAAGAAAAAACTGGGGGTAACATCCATAGTTATTACGCATGACATGAAAAGTGCCTTTGAAATTTCAGACACTCTTGCCATGCTTTATGAGGGTAAAGTGCAACTTGCAGCCTCTAAAGAGGAATTTAAAAGAACACAAAACCCTTATGTTAAACAATTTATTGAAGGCTCTGCCAACGGGCCTATACAGATGAAAATATCAAATTAAAGAGGTATTTATGAGTACAGAAACAAAAGTCGGTTTATTTACTTTTATAGGTATAGTACTGCTGGGGTTTTGTATTTTTGCCTTGGGCAGTTTTTCCATAACAAAAGGTTATGATATTACTGTTCATTTTACAGATGTTTCCGGTTTGCCGGCTAAATCAAATGTCCGCTTAAACGGTGTAGAAGTGGGTAAAGTAAAGGAATTACAAATCAAAGGAGGTGAAATTTTAGCCTTACTCAAAATAAATGAAGGTGTGATAATTTATAAAAATTCCAAATTTGCAATAGCGGCAACAAGTTTAATCGGTACAAATTATTTGCAAATTGAACAAGGTAACCCGCAAAGCGGAATTTTAGAACCCGGTTCCCATGTAAAAGGCATCAGTTTGCCTTCAATTACAAATATGATAACCGAAGCCTTAAACTCTATACAAAATCTAACAGGCGGCATAAATGATAATGGTAAATTCGGACAAGATTTAAATGCTACGCTTGAAAATCTGCGGGATCTTTCCGGCAATTTAAATGATTTAATCTTTTCTTTAAGGCCTTATTTAACAAAATCAATGCAGGAAGTAAGCGAACTTACAAAAGCTTCAAATGAAGTCATGCAAGATTTGCAAGCAGGCAAAGGCTTATTTCCGGCTTTAGTTTCAGATGAAAAAATGAAACAGGATGTAGAGCAAACTTTAGCAAATATCAAACAAGTTTCAGATGATGCAAAAACTTTTATTGGCCAAATGGCGAAGTTTAAAATCTTCTGGCTTTTTGATACTTATTACCAGCCGAAAGGTAATCTTAGTACTTCAGATTTATTCATTAAATTTGTACCCGGTAACGGTTACACTTATTATAGTGCAGGTGTTACCAATTTGGGCAATAAAGATAATAGACCAAAAAATGATAAAGACTTTAGAGATTATAATCAAATTGATGCCCGCCTAGGTATTTATAATCAATGGGCTGATTTGGCAGTAGGTATGATTCGTGGTGCAGGCGGTGTACGTGCAGCAGTTAAACCTTTCTATAAAGCAGATAATTTTATCGTTAAAAACTTTGCTTTGTACGGTGAAGCTACTGACTTTGGCCGCAACCGTACTGTTAACGGGCGTTTATTTGATAAACCTTTCTATGCAATCGGCGCACAAGTATGGATTAACAAAAATGTTGCAATTAATGCAAGATACAATGATATTGCGGAGGCCTCTGCCTTCCAAATCGGTGCAAACTTATCGTTTGAAGATAAGGAACTTGCCTCCTTGCTTGGCCTTGCAAGAATGGCAAATTAGGTGATTTATGAAATTTAAAACAGTTTATACTTGCCAAAAATGCGGGTTTAACTCGCCAAAATGGCTTGGGCGTTGCCCTGATTGCGGGGAGTGGAATAGTTTCGCCGAAGAAGTTATACAAGAAGAATCAAAAACGGCAAAAACCAAAAAATCTTTTACGGAATTTTCTTCTGAAATTACCCCCCTCAAAGACGCCAGTGCAAAAGAAGAAAAACGCACCGCAACAGGTATATCGGAATTTGACCGCTTAACTTCCGGCGGGCTTGTTGACGGGCAAATAACTTTGCTTGCCGGCGCACCCGGTATCGGTAAAAGCACTTTGATGTTGCAACTTGCATCTGCTTTATCAAAAAACAAAAAAGTTTTGTATATTTCGGGCGAAGAATCTTTGGAGCAAATTGCATCGCGCGCAAAACGCTTGAAAGCAGACGGGGAAAATATCTTTTTACTTTCCGAAACTAATATTCAGCGCATTTTGGAAGCCATTAAAAAAGTTGCGCCGCAAGTTTTGATAATAGACTCAATACAAACAGTTTATCATCCGGAATTTAACTCCGCATCCGGCACTTTAAGCCAAGTGCGCGAAAGTGCAGGCGAAATTTTGCGCGCAACAAAACCAAGCGGGATAATCACTTTTATTTTAGGCCATGTTACTAAAGACGGCGCCCTTGCAGGGCCAAAAGTTTTGGAACACATGGTTGATACCGTATTATATTTTGACAGTGATTCCGATAATATTTTGCGCATACTCCGCGCACATAAAAACCGCTTTGGCTCAACCTCTGAAATTGCTTTGTTTAAAATGACCGCAACCGGCCTTGAAGATGTTTTGGATGCAAGCGCATATTTTGCGCAAACTTCACGCAGCAAAAAAATTATCGGCAGGGCATTTTCCATCGCGCTTGAAGGTACGCGCCCGATTTTGACAGAGGTGCAGGTTTTAACTTCCGTAACGCATTTCCCGTACCCGCGCCGCATCGCAACGGGGCTTGATTTAAACCGCTGCCAAATGTTGCTTGCTGCACTTGAAAAGCATATCGGTTTAAACTTAGATAATAAAGATGTTTATATTTCTTTAACGGGCGGTACAAAAATTAATGACCCGTCCCTTGACCTTGCAATATGCGCTGCGGTTATAAGTTCAGTTAAAGACAAACCTATTTCCGGCACTTCCGCATTTATCGGTGAGGTGGGAATTTTGGGGCAAGTTGCACCCGTTCCTTTAACGGAGCGCCGCATTAAAGAAGCCGCGCGCCTTGGTATGAAGGAAATTTATACACCTCTACTGAAAGAAACACCAAAAGAAAAGGTGGAGCAACTTGAAGATTTATATAGTTTATCTGTTAAATTATAATTATGAAAAAAAATATACAAATTTCTGCAATTTGCCCGAAAGTTTGCTTGGCTGATACCAAAACAAATGCAAAAAATATTATCAAATTAACAAAACTTGCCGTCAAGCAAGGGGCGCAAATTATAATGACACCGGAACTTTCCATAACCGGTGTAACTTGTGGCGATTTATTTTTAAAACCGCTTTTGCTTGATAGTGCTTTAAAAGCCTTAAACACAATTTTAAAAGAAACAAAAAAATTAAATGCACTCTTAATTGTCGGCTTACCTTTACAAGTGGAAACACAACTTGTAAATGCAAGCGCCATCTTACATAAAGGCAAAATTTTGGGCCTAGTTCCGGCTGAAATTTGTGAAAGGCGCTACTTTACCCCAGCAAGAGAAATCAGATACAGTAAAGCCTTAATACTTGGCCAAAAAGTACCGCTTAATAATTTTATTTTTGAAGTCTTTAATACGACTTTTGCAGTCAAAACAGGGCTTGATTTAAATGAATATATTCCTTTAATGCCCAAAGTAGAAATTATCTTTAATCCGTCAAGCAATTATGAATATCTCGGCAAACAAGAAAAACTTAAAGATTTAATTTCCGTATATTCCGCTGTACAAAATTGCACTTATGTTTATGCGTCAAGCGGGTTTGGAGAATCTTCCGCAGAAGCTGTTTACAGCGCCAATATTTTAATTTACAGTAAAGGTGTGCTTGTTAAAGAAACACCGCGCTTAACAATGCAAGAACAAATTGTTAATTATACAGTTGGTGAAAAAGCAAAAACACAGGCAATACAAACTTGTAAAAAAGATGCAAAACACCCGTTTAGCCCGTCAAATAAACAGGAATTACTTGAGGTTTTAGATTTGCAGGCACTTGCACTTGCCCGTCGTTTAGAGCAAACGAAAATAAATAAAGTTATCTTGGGTATTTCCGGCGGGCTTGATTCAACTTTGGCTTTGCTTGCGGCGGTGCATACTTTCAAAAAATTAAATTTACCGCTTAAAAATATCTTTGCTTATACTTTGCCCGGCCTTGGTACAACCAAACAAACAAAAAATAATGCCGAAATTTTATGCAAAGCACTCGGGGTTAGTTTTGAGGAAATTGATATTAAACCGGCAGTTTTACAACATTTTAAAGATATTAAACATAATAAAAACATTATTGATACCGCCTATGAAAATACCCAAGCGCGCGAACGTACGCAAATTTTATTTGATATTTCAAACAAAATCGGTGCTTTGGTTTTGGGTACAGGTGATATGTCTGAATTCGCCTTGGGTTGGGCAACTTACGGTGGGGATCACCTATCGATGTACGGTATAAATGCAGGTATACCAAAAACTTTAATTCAGGAAATTGTTGCCGAATATGCCAAAACCGCACCTGTAAAAATTGCGGAAGTTTTACAAGATATTTTAGCGACGCCTATTTCGCCCGAACTTAAGCCGGCAAGTAAAGGTAAAATTACGCAAAAAACTGAAGATTTAGTCGGCCCCTATATTTTACATGATTTCTTTTTATACCACTTTTTGGTAAATAATTTTGAACCGAAAGAAATTTATAAACTTGCGCTTTCCGTTTTCAAAAAAGATTTTAATAAGGCCACAATTAAGCATTGGCTTGAAGTGTTTTTCAGAAGGTTTTTTAATCAACAATTTAAACGTTCTTGTTCTGCGGAAGGGCCAA
>CADAFA010000021.1 GCA_902787065.1 uncultured Elusimicrobium sp. | reverse complement strand
TACAAAGCAGAAGAAACAGGGGCTTGCCCCGCACTTCAATAAACAATCATCAAATTTTAATACTGCTTGTACTACTGTTTTATTATATCATTTCTGGTACAATAACACATAAAAAATTATTCTTCTTCAAAATCTATTTCGGGGAGTTGTTTGGAACTTTTGGCGCCAAGTTCTTCAAGTTTCTTCACTTGGGAAAGTATCCCCCCCTTCCCGTCAAAAGTGCGGCGGGCATCTTCGTAATGGTTCAAAGCGGCATTTAAACTGCCTTTTACTTGCCCCATATTTGTGCTGAAACTTGAAACCTTTTCATGCAATATCCGGCCGATTTTCAAAATTTCTTCGGTATGTTTTTGGGCAAGATAAATATTCCATAATTGTTCTATCGTTTTTAAAATCGGTATCAAAGATGATGCGGTTGCCACCATAACTTTTTTACCGCTTGCAAAAATGCCGAGGTCCTTTTGATATTCCAAAGCGCATAAATAGGCCATTTCTATCGGCACATACATTATTACAAAATCAGGCGTGTGTTTATAAATTTCTTTTAATTCCTGATACTTTTTCTTTGACAATTCTTCAATTTGATTTTTAAGTGCTTTTATGTGTTCCGCTAAAAATTGTTTGCTTTTTACCGGATCCTTTTCATTAACATAATTATTGTATGCGGTTAAAACCATTTTACAATCTACTACCAAATATCTGTTGTCCGGCATATTGATAATAAAATCCGGGCGCAATTTGCTTTCTTTATCTGTATTTTGTTTTGTATAATGCACACCTTCTTTTAAGCCGCAACTTTCAAGCAATTGTTCAAGCAACATTTCGCCGAAATCACCTTGCTTTTTATTATTTTTTAAGGCGTTGGCAAGGTTTGATGCCTCTTTTTGCAAGTTTTCATTTAAGTGTTCCATAGTTGCAAGTTTTTCTTGTAAATAATTTAGATTTTTTGAAAGCGGTTCTATACCTTTATTTTGTAATTCCTCGGTTTTTTGCGTTAAGAGTTGTGTTGCGATTTCTTTAAATTTACCTTCCGCAATTTTTTGCATATTGTCAAAAATTATTTTTTGTTGTTCCTGTGTTTGTTTTTGCAATTTGTTTTCAGCTTCCGCTTTTACTTTTTCTTTTTCCACCTCATTTAATTGTGCGTATAATTCTTGAGTTTTTAATTCAAGGTCTTTATTTTTTTCGTTTAACTCTTTAATTGTTTTTGTTTTGCTGATAAATTCATAAACTGCTACGGCGATAATAATAACTGTTAAAATTATAATAAAAATTTCCATAAAAACTCCTAAAAGGATATTAAAAGGTATTTCTACCATTTTAGCAAATTATATAAGTTAAGGCCATTTTATATTAAAAAATTTGGCAAGCGCCTAAATAAATTGTAAAATATATAGGTAAACAATTTGAGTTTTATTTAAGTTTGGAGAGGTGGCCGAGCGGTTTAAGGCACATGTCTTGAAAACATGCAACGGGGAAACTCGTTCGAGGGTTCGAATCCCTCCCTCTCCGAAAATTTAGAACCCCGCTAAATGCGGGGTTTTAAATTTTCAGAGAGTGGAGTGAAGCAAACTGCTTTGCTTCACGTCGGGATTCGAAGGGTGGAGCGATGTTTTTGTTTGAGGTACGAAGCACCGAAAGGCAAAAAACGCGAGCCCGGGCCCTGGAGCACGTCAGGAAAATGACGGAAGGGCGAATCCCTTACTATTTATTTTGTGCTAACTTTAAAATTGTATCTATTTTTGATGCAGATAAAGATATCTTTAAGGTAGTAAATTCCCCGAAATCTATCGGACCAGTAATAGGAAAAAAACCATTTTTCTTATGTACTGGCAAATTTTCAATTACCAAATCGTTGAATAATAATTGTTTTTTATGAAAGACATATTTATCATAAGGTAAGCATACCCCTTGTCCCATGGAACTCACGACTAACATATCAGGATATACATCCACTTTTAACATGCCTCTAAACCAAAAACAAAATATTGATTTAGTTGTTAAACAACCAGACAGGAATCTCCACGAATGTAAAGGCAATGGATATTTTTGTTTCAGTATAGCATAATTTTCTGTAAAAACACAGGATAATTGTGTGTTTAGCAATTTAAATATGAAAAACATAAAACACATAAAAAATAATACAAACAGTATGAAAGATATAATTTCCATTTAATTTTCCTCAGTTTTACTTTATTATATAATATTTGACTTTTAAAGTTTATCCCCCATCCGTCTTGCGCAAAAAACCGCGCAAGCCACCATCCGTGTCGAAGTACACTCCGCCCGCCACGCGGGTGAGGGCAATAAGGAAAATAAATTTTAATAAAACAAAGCCAAACCGAACACTCAAGCCTAGCAAGTATTTTTGAGAAAATTCTGATTTTTACTGCGACGACATAAAATAAAGCCAAACCAAAAACCAAAACCTGTCAAGTATTTTTAAAGAAATTTCAATTTTTACTTTGACGACGTAAAACAAAGCCAAACCGAACACTCAAGCCTAGCAAGTATTTTTGAGAAAATTTTGATTTTTACTGCGACGACAAGTACCAAGAAGAACGGGAGCGGAGCGACTCTCGGTACTTTAGGAGCAGAAAAATCAAAATTTACCAAAAAGACGCCGCTAGCAAAAAATGAAAACTGCAAACTTCCTACTTATTGCATTGGACTCAAATAAATTATATAATCTTTTATATGTTACCAACATACAGACCAAACAAATCAAAACGCGCTAAAACCATCGGTTTTAGGGCAAAAATGGCCACAAAAGGTGGCAGAAAAGTGCTCAGCGCCAGACGCGCAAAAGGCCGCAAAGAGCTTATTCGCAAGTAATTGTGAAGAATTACGGCTTGCCTAAGAGCGAACGAATTTATTTGAAAGAGGATTTTAAAATAATCCTTAATACCGGAAAAAAGGTTCAAATAAAAGGTTTTACTTTTTGGTGCAAGCTAAATTTGGGGGAAGCGTCAAAACCCCAAATAGGAATAATTGTTTCAAAAAAGTTGGGTTCAGCGGTTGAAAGAAACCGCTGTAAACGGCTTTTAAGGGAAGCTTTTAGGTTAAATAAACATTTACTAAAAAACGCCGCTATCCTAATTTATCCGAAGGAGAAGGAACTTTTACCTTCCCTGCAAGCGGCTACAAAAGCCCTTTTGGATTTGTCCGAAAAGGCCGGTATTAAAGAAGAGTGTAAGGGCCCAAATATTCCTTAACCTTACCCTTCTAAAGATTTTTTAAAGATGGCAAAAAATTTATTGCTTAAATTAATGGGGTTTTGTATCAAGTTCATAAGGCCCTTCTTGGGGCCCAGCGGTGTGTGCCGTTTTACGCCCACTTGCTCTGCTGATGCCTTGGAAGCAGTAAATAAACATGGTTGTATTAAAGGGTTATTTTTAGCAACTAAGCGCCTGCTTAGGTGCCACCCTTTCTGCGAAGGCGGATACGACCCTGTACCATAAGTAAAGTTTATTTTTCCTAAAGCTCGGGAGAGCTTAATGGATAAAAACTTTTTCATAGCACTAGCTGTAGCTTTGCTTGTATTTTGTGGGTATAATACACTCACTCTACAAAAACAAATACAGACAAAGCAAGAAAATATTACACAACAAATTGATGTAGTTAAAGAAAAGCAAGCAACTATTTACGCACAACTAAAACAACAAAGTTCTGTTTCCCTAACAACTGCAAAAAAACAGGAAACGGAAAAGCTTTTTACAATTGAAACCGAACATGCAAAAGTAGTTTTCACTTCAAAAGGGGCTGCAATTAAAGATTTCATTTACAGGGATTTTAATACGGACCTTAATTTAACCCCCTTCGGAAAGGAAGGTTATTTTGCAACTTTACCGGACGTTTATTTTGAAGAAACCCCCGCCCAAAACGGTGCAGATATTGCTTTTAAAACAAAAATTGCCGACGGTGTTTTCCTGGTTAAAAGCTACATAATAAATAAAGAACAGGGCTTAAACAAATTGGAAATGAGTTTTAAAAATGAGAGAAATGAAGAATTGAACCTCTCAGATTTATACTTAAATATGGGCCCCGGTTTAAACACTGTTAAAAGCGAAATAAGCGATAATGCTGTTAATTTGCGTGCTTTTTGTGCCCGCCAAGAAAAGGACAAGAAAAATATTTCCGTCAATGATTTAAAAGAAAAAACTTTTAGGAAACCTAATTTGCTTACGGAAACTTGCGACGGTTGGATTTGGGCCGGTGTCGATAACCGCTACTTTTTAACTGCTTTGATTCCGACGAATTGGAAAGGTTTAGCCGACGGTTTTACTTATAATAAACAGTTTATGTATGAAACACCTTCCTTCTTTGGGCTTTTTGGCAAAACCCGTGCGGAAGGGCCGGATTTGAAAATTTTAATCCCGGCAGTTTTACCGGCGAAACAAACGGTTACCTACAGTTCCGATTTTTATATCGGGCCTAAAGATTTAAAATTACTTGAAAGTCTACCTTATGATTTACAACGTTCCATACAATTTGGGTTTTTCGGGCAACTCGGCAAATGGATGAGAAACATTCTTGAGTGGCTTAACAAATATACACACAACTATGGTTATGCAATTATTTTAATGACTTTCTTAATTCAAATTGTGATGTTCCCGCTTACTTATAAACAGCTCAAATCTGCTGCTGTAATGCAACGTATACAACCGCAAATGAAAGTAATACAAGATAAGTATAAAAGCGACCCTATGCGTGCCCAACAGGAATTAATGGCTTTATATAAAAAATACGGGGCAAACCCTTTAAGCGGCTGCTTACCTTTATTTATACAAATGCCGATTTTTATCGCTTTGTTTAATGCATTAAGAACGTCTTGGGCTTTGCACGGTTCACCGTTTATTTGGTGGATCACGGACTTATCTGCCAAAGATCCTTACTATGTTCTGCCGATTTTGATGGGTGTAATAATGTTTATCCAACAAAAAATTACAATGCCGGAAAATATGACCAAAGATAATCCCTCTATGGCGATGATGAAGTGGATGCCTGTGTTTATGACAGTTATCTTCTTAAACTTCCCAGCCGGGCTTACGCTTTATTGGTTTATCAGCAATTGTATAAGTTTTGTAGTAAATTTAGTTTTAAAAAGGAAATTAGCCGCCATTTAGGCTATTATAGGAGATGATTTTATGGCAAGAAGACAAGTTATTTCAACAGGCAAGGATGTTGCCTCAGCAGTAATCCGCGGTTTAAATGAATTAGGCCGCCGCCGTGACCAAGTGGACGTAACAATTTTACAAAAACCTACAAAAGGTTTTTTAGGTATCGGTTCTAAAAAAGCAAAAGTACAAATTGTGGAAAAGGCTTGGGATTCCGAACACTCAACACCGATGAGAACCGGTATCCGCAAACGTTCATCAATGAATTATAACCCTAACAAAAAATCGCGCCGCACCCGCCGCCCGCGCCATTTGGTGGAAAAGAGTGTAACAATCCGCGAACCGAAAGCTAATGAAACGCAAAAATTACCGTCTTTGGAAATTCAAAATGCAGTTGTTCCCGATAATATGAAACAACCGATGGAAGAAGCAAAAAATGCTTTAAATGAAATGCTCGGTAAGATGGGTGTAAAAGTCAGCAAATTAAATGCCTGGTGGGATGCCAAACAAGAACGCCTGTTGCTTACTTTTGATTGTGACTTCCCCGCACTAGTTATCGGCAAAGAAGCAAAAACTTTGCAAGCTATCCAATACCTTATTACTTTAATGGTCAGCAGGAATTTTAATTCCCCCATTTCAGTAGTTGCAGACACTCAAAATTATTGGAATAAGCTTGAAGAAAAACTTAATAAAGATATTTCTTATGCCTTAACAACAATCAGGCGTAACAAAAGGCCGTACCGCTTCCGCCCTATGTCTGCACAGATGAGAAGGTATATTCACCATTATTTAGCTGCGGAACAAGATATTGTTACAGTTTCCGAAGGTGAAGGCAAATGGCGTAAAGTTGTTCTTAAAATCGCAAAACCGGAAGATAAAATTGCAAAACCTGAACCAGAAACACAACCTGTTATAATGGTTACAGAAACGACAAAAGCGGAAGAAATACAATTACAAAAACCTGAAGACACACCGGTACAAGATTCTTGCGTCTTAACAGCGGAAAGCGCAAATTGCTCACAAGATAATGCCGATAATGCTGCTGAAAATAATATTATTGAAACTGCCCAGGAAGAAAAAACCGATGTTCAAACTGTTTCGGCAGAAACTGAAACCGTACAAATTGAACTAGAGGAAGAACCTCTTAAAATTACCCAGGCAGAAGATTCAGTAAACCCAACAGAAGAACAAAAAACAGAAGAAACAAAATAGATATTATACTGAGTACAAACCCCACTTTTTAAGTGGGGTTTTTTATTTATTCAAAATTTATTTAATTAAGAAGATAATTTATAAATCCTTGCAGTGTACATAAAATATCAATAGTAATTTAATAATAACTAAAATCCTTCGATATTTGCTAAAATGTATATATGAAGAAGATATTATTTTTAGCTCTAATTTTATCTTGCGCGGCCTGTACGCCAAAACAAGAGAATCCTACCCAAGAACCGTTGGTTTACACTGATTCACCGGTCTTGGCTTATGTTGACAATCAACCTATAACACAAGAAGATTTTGACAAAGCCGCAAATAATTTAAACGATAGTTTTAAAAAATTCGTCACTACAAAAAGCGGGAGGGCAAATTTCCTCTCTTTTTTAATCAGTGAAAAATTACTTTTGGTAGATGCAAAAAACCGCGGCATTGATTCAACCCCGGAATATCGAGCGGAAATAGCCGCCCTTGAAGAAGCCCAAAAAAACGCGCTTGAAACAGCCAAAAATTTCGCTTTAAGGCGCGATTTACTTGAAACTTTGTCCAAAGACGGTACCCTCGGTGTAAGTGAAGAGGAAATAAAAGCCTACTATAAAAAATATCCTTATGAAATAACAATTAAACAATTTATTATTTCAGACTCCCAAAAAGCCGCTGATGTTATGAAACAGATGCGCAATGTGCGTTCTGTTTCAAAATTTGCTGATTTTGCAAGGCAGTTTTCAGATGAACCTTTAGCCAAAAAAAGCGGCGGTGATATGCCCCCCTTTATCCCCGGTGAATATTTACCGCAAATTGAAGTTCCGGCGGCAAATTCAAAATTAATGGAAGTACAAGGTTTTATAACTACCGCCCAAGGCAATCATATCTTTATGAAAACCGCAGAAAAGCGTTTGACTTATAATGAAGCCAAGGACAGAATCAAAATGATTATAGAAAACCAAAAATTGGATACTTACCTAAACTCTTTAAATAAAAAGTATAATATAAGTGTAGTAAAGGAGGAGACAAATGCACATAAATAAACTATTCTTTATCCCGGCAGTTTTGTTAATTGGGGCGACTTTAGCAAATGCCAAGGTTGTAGATTCTAATGTAGCAACAGTAAACGGGCAAGCAATTTCAAGTTCCCAATATAACAAAATGTTAAACGCAGTTCTTGAAAGTTATAAAGCAAGAAATCCGCAGGTTTTGCAAAACCCACAAAATGTAAATGCGATAAAACAAGAAGTTTTAAATGAACTTATTACCGAAACCCTTTTAACACAAAATGCAAAAAAAGAAGGTATTAAAGTTAAAGACAGTGAAGTAGCCGATGGTATTAATGAAATTAAAGGCCGCTTCTCAATTGACCCTTTAACCGGCCAAAGAATTACGGACCAAAAACAAATTGATGTCGCTTTTAATGCAGAACTTCAAAAAGAAGGTTTAACTTACCAGCAATTTGAAACAAAAATTAAAGACCAAATTTCCGTTAGAAAACTCATTGACAATGTGGTAAACAGTAAAGTTACACCTCCGACAAAAGAACAAGTTAAAGCCCTTTATGATGATGTGATTTTAATAATGTCCGGTGAAGAAGAAAAGGTGAAAGCTTTGCCCAAAAACAGATTGGAACAGGCTGTTCCTTTAGCTGCCAAATTAAACCAGCTTACTGCGGAACAAATAAGGATTTCACCCATCTTTGTTAAGTTTGAAAATAATACCCCGGCAGAAATCTCTGCTAAAGAAAAGTTAGCTAAAAAAATTAAAAAAGAAGTTAAAAAAGGAAAACAAACTATGCCGGAACTTATTGAACAATATTCTGATGACAAATCCCCCCTTCAAACAGGCGGTGAAATGATTTTAATCAAAGGCGTTATGCCCAAAGACTTTGATGAAAAGATTTTTGCGGTTAATGTCGGCGATGTAAGTGACCCGATTAAAACCGACAACGGCTATTATGTCATCAAAGTTCAGGAAAAGAAAGCAAAACGCGATTTTACTTTTGAACAAGTTGCGCCGGATATGGGCCAATATTTAGCAGCCATTAAAATGCAGGAAGAAATGAATTCTTATTTAAACACTTTAAAAGATAAATCAAAAATTAAAGTAATGGTTAAGTTTAATGAGCCTGAAAAAGAAGCTACAAAAACCGAAGCAAAATAATTTAAAAAGCGCGCTATTTAGGCGCGCTTTTTTTATCTAAAAAATATGAAACATTTAATTATCACTTTAGGGGACCCGCTAGGCATCGGCCCGGAAGTAACAAGAAAAGCTTTAAAGGTATTTAAAAAACCGAAAAATACCTACCTTACCTTAGTCGGAGATAGAGCTGATGGTTTCAGTAATTTTGACAATTTCATTCAAATAAAAAGCAAATACGCGCGCCCGCAAAAATATGGCCCGTCAAAATACGGCGCAGATATTTCTTTTAAAGCCTTAAAAGAAGGTATCAAAATTTGTTTAAAGGATAACAATGCCAGTCTTATAACTGCACCTATTTCAAAAGAGGCTTGGGCAAAAATAGGTATAAAATTTACCGGCCATACCGAAGTTTTAAAATATTATGCTGCGGTTGGTAAAGAAGTTTTAATGGCTTTCAAAGCCGGTAAAATTTGTACTTCTTTAGCAACGGAACATTTAGCTTTAAAAGATGTTTCGAAACATTTAACAAAAGAAAAACTTGAGGCAAAAATAAAATTATTTTCTAAATTCTTACGTAATAAAAAAATCGTGCTTACCGCTTTAAATCCGCATGCCGGGGACGGTGGGAAAATCGGCAAAGAAGAAATAAACTTGCTTATACCGCTTGTTAAAAATTTACAAAAGCATGGTTTAAATATTTTTGGCCCCCTTCCTATTGACAATGCTTGGCAAAAGCATCTGTCCGGCAAATTTGACGGGGTATTTTGCCTTTATCATGATGCTGCTTTGTTGCCTTTAAAGTTGACGGCAAAAGTTCCTGCAGTGCACATTACTTACGGCCTAAAATTTTTGCGAGTTTCCCCCGTACATGGCACTGCTTTTGATATAGCCGGCAAAAATATTGCTGATTATAGCAGTATGCTCGCAGCCATAAAGTTTGCAGTAAATTATAAATAGGTTAGAGTCCTGTCCGAGGAGTCTACAAAAGTATACTATTTTTATCCTTTGACTCCTGGAGGAAGTAAAGCAGCGGGGCGCTGTGCCCTCACAGTTTACTTCCTCCAAGAGCCATTTAAAAACCCCCAACTTTCGGACAAGTCTCGGCTTACGGTAAAATTTCTTACGAAATTTTCCTCCAGCCCCGCCCTCGCGGTTTTTGCCTTTCGCTTTGCTCAAACAAAAACATCGCTCCGGGCTTCGAGTCCTGACGGAAGTAAAGCAGTTTACTTCCTCCAAGAGCCATTTAAAAACCCCCAACGAAAGTTGGGGGTTTTTAAATGGCTCCTCGGACAGGACTCGAACCTGTAACCTATCGGTTAACAGCCGATCGCTCCACCATTGAGCTACCGAGGAATCTACATATATTATATAACAAAAAAAGCCTGTTGTAAATAACTTTTTTATTTGCTATATTTATAGAGGGATTTCCGTCATTAAAATTCATTATATCATTTATGGATTACCTCTTTAATATTGACAATTTGCAAAAGGGAAACCCCACCCCAAACACCAAAGATAAATTTGCGCAGGAAAAACAAAATTTTTTATCTGCTTTACTTGAAGCGGAAACTTTAACCGAAGCCTTAGAAATTTCCACACTCCCAAAAAACTTACTTTTTACTTTTTTGTTCGACGATAAAAACTTTTTAAAACAATTTGATAAAATTATAAATTTAAAACTTGAAATCGCTTTAGTTGATACCGCTTTAAAGGCAAAAGCGGCAAATGTTTTGTCCTTTTCCCTTATGAGCAGATTACCGAACAAATACAATAAGAACAAAAAAGATACCTCTAAAGATTTGCAAGAGCCGCAAATCACAAAAATTATTTATGACGAGCAAAACGAAGATTATCAAGGTGAGTAAAGTTTTTAAACGAACTTTCAAAGCTAATACAACTACCGTTATAAATGTTGGCGGCGCGCGCAGCGGTAAAAGTTATGCCATGGCACAACTTTTGATTTATAAAGCCGTCAATGAAATTTGCCAAATTGCCGTAACGCGCAAAACCATGCCCGCCTTAAAAATGACTGCCATGCGCCTGATTCTAAACCTCTTAAAAGATTATAATTTATTTGCCCCCGCCTGCTTAAATAAGACGGAAAACACTTATAAAATGGGGCGCTCAATGTTTCAATTTTTTTCTTTAGATGATCCGGAAAAAATAAAGTCTTCCGAATTTAATTATATATGGCTTGAGGAAGCAACTGAATTTAATTATCAAGATTATGCCGTCCTCTTGACCCGCCTAAGCGCACCTATAATTAACGGCAAACAAAACCAAATTTTTTTAACTTTAAACCCCACGGATATTAACAGTTGGATATACAAAAAACTTTTTACGCAAAAAGATATTACCGTCATAAAAAGCACATATAAAGATAATAATTTTTTACAAAAAAGTTATATTAACACTTTGCTCTCTTTAAAAAATTATGACGAAAATGCCTACAAAGTTTTCGCACTCGGCGAATGGGGCGCAAGCGAAAAAATTATTTATAAAAACTGGTCTTTAATTGATGAGGCTCCGCAAAACCCAAGTGATATTTTTTATGGTTTAGACTTCGGTTTCAATAACCCTACGGCTTTGGTGCAAGTAGCGGTTTACGACGGTAAATTTTACGCAAGTGAAATTTTATATCAAAGCGGTTTAACAAATACCGCATTAACAGAAAAACTAAAAACTTTATTAAACGGGCAAGAATCAAAAACTATTTATGCAGACGCAGCCGAACCTAACCGCATAGCCGAAATTGCAACGTCGGGCCTAAACATAAAACCTGCGCAAAAAAATGTTTTAAACGGGATAATGAGCGTTAAGAGTGATAATTTTTTTGTTACAAAATCGTCAACAAACCTAATCAAAGAACTGCAAACTTATTCCTGGAAAAGCGATGCAAACGGCAATATTTTAGAAGAGCCGGTAAAATTTAACGACCACTTGCTTGATGCCTTACGTTATGCCATTTACACTTACAAAAATGAATTAAAACAGAGCAGTGTGGCGGATATTAATTTTATTTAGGCAAAAACTTTATTTCCCCGTCGGGGAGCTTAAATTCCCAAATATTTAAAAATACCATGACAGGCAAATTCGGAGGCTTTATGAAGAAAATAAAAAACAGTAGGCAAGGTTTTACTTTGTTGGAACTTTTAGTAGTTGTTTTAATTATTGGTATACTTGCGGCAATCGCTCTACCGCAGTATCGAATGGCAGTATTAAAAAGTAAATTTGCAAAAGTAAAATCTAATGTTCAAGCACTGGCCGACGCAATGCAAAGATATTATCTTCTTAATAATGAGTATCCTTATTATACCTTACAAAATTTAGACATAGAAGTTAAAAATAAAGATGATGAAGATTATTACACAACTAATAAGAGAGGCGATGTCGGCGGTCAAATACGAAGAAATGGTAAAGTAGTATTAAATTATTACATTGTACTTGATGAAAGTAACCACAATGAAAATATTAACTCCAATACTTATTACTGCATAGCATACGATGGTACAGGATTTCACACTGATATTGCTGATATGCTTAATAAACTCTGTCAACAAGAAACAGGCAAAACCCAGTATTCTTATAAAACTGCTAATTACACTTGGTACGCTTATTAATATTGAATTAAATAAAGCAAAACTGCACACACAAATCTAGCAAGTATTTTTGAGGAAATTTTAGTTTTTCTTTGACGACGAGTACCAAGAAGAACGGGAGCGAAGCGACTCTCGGTACTCTAGGAGATGAAAAACTAAAATTTACCAAAAAGAATTTGACGGCAAAAAACAAAAAACTGTCAATTTCA
>CADAFA010000020.1 GCA_902787065.1 uncultured Elusimicrobium sp. | reverse complement strand
TGATACAATGTGGGAAGGCACAACAAAAATTGCACACCGTATCGCCGAAGAAATACATAAACAAAGCCCGGACACCGTCGTAAAAGTGTTTAGTATCGCAAAGCATGATAAAAATGAAATTATGACGGAAGTTTTTAAATCTAAAGCAATTGCGGTCGGCTCCCCGACGGAAGGCAATGATATGCTTTCAAGCGTCGCGGGTTGGATGGCGTTTTTAAAATCGCTTAAATTTAAGAACAAAAAAGCGGCTGCTTTCGGTTGTTACGGGTGGAGCGGAGAATCTGTAAAACTGATTCAGGAAAAATTAAAAGAATCCGGTTTTACGGTTGTTGACACTTCCATAAAATCTTTATGGAACCCGACGGAAGAAACACTTGCGCAAGTACCGGAAATGGTTAAACAACTGCTTGCATAAAAGTTGTTTTTACTTCAGATAAAATTCCCCCTCTTTCAAACAGAGGGGGTTTTTATTTAATCGGAAAATGTGCATAAGAACTTAATCCCAAGTAACTTGAGGTACTTGGTGTATTGAGCGTAATATCACTGTCAGAGGCACTAGAAGAAACTTCTTTACATAATTTATACTGTCTGCTTCCTGTTTTTGTAGGACTCATGGCGAAACATTCTTTACGATTGGAGTATTCAGCATCTTTTTTTGTTAATATTTCTTCCAAATAACCAAAAGTATAATCTTTCTTCATGCAATATATTGTCGCTGCCATGTTATTATTAACTTGAGTCATACAACAATGCATACTATCATTAGACATACAAATATAGGCATAAGTAGCACGTGAATCAGAAACATAAAAATCACTTGGAATATCAATAGATAAATCAGTAAATTTTTTGGGATGAGTATTATTAGTTAACAAATAATCATCATAAGCATTTCTTAGAGAATGTACCATTGCTTGATATTTCCTAAAATCTGCCTTATCAACTGCCATTTGATATCTCGGCAAAGCAATTGCAGCCAATATTCCGATAATCAAAACTACTACTAATAATTCAAGCAAAGTGAAACCTCTTTTATTTTTCATTTTAATTCTCCTTTAATTTAATTTTTTACAACTTTTACTGCTAAATATTTTTACCGCGCTCCTCCTGAATTTACATATAAAAAGCGACTGTTATTTGAAGGATTCTGAGTTCTCAAATAAACAGTCGCCTACCTATACTGACATATAATCAAATACAGGCCTTACAGCGACTGTTTTTAGTTCAGAATCCTTTTTGCTTTACGCAAAAGAACGGGTCTAACCCCATCTAAAAACAGTCCTAAGTTTTAATAAGCCATATTTCAGGCTTACAGAAATTTTTTCTCCTTAGTCAAAGTCTTATTTTTATTGTATCAAATATAGTTTTTTTATGCAAAAATTTTACACATTTTTTAGACAATAAACACCTAATTTGGTATAATTTAATATATAGTTAAGTTGGAGAGATGGCCGAGTGGTTGAAGGCGCAGTCCTGGAAAGACTGTATACTCCAAAAGGGTATCGAGGGTTCGAATCCCTCTCTCTCCGAATTTTTTATCTCGTCTTTTTGGCTATTTTTTGTTTTTTCCTCGGCTTCGGATACCTCCGCCCTACGGGCGCGTTAACTCGGTATACCTTGCCTTGATAAAAACAAAAAATATCTCAAAAATACTCGTAAAAAACTTTTCTACCTTTTAAATATCTTAAAAATTTTATTCACTAAAGCACCGCGAGGGCAGGCCCTAGCAAAATTTTCGTCAGAAAATTTATGCAGGGCGAATCTGTGGCGAAGATTTAACGACATAAACTGCTTTGTTTCCCGTCGGGATTAGAAGGGCGGAGCGATTTTTTTGTTTGAGGTGCAAGCCGTAAGGCATAGCACCGAAAGGCAAAAACCGCGAGCCCAGGCCTGGAGGCTTTTTGCGTCAGGAAAAAGACCGTAGGGCAAATCTTCAACAACAGCATAGTGATAGCAAAACTAGACACTCCGAAAATTTGAAAGCACCCGTTTGGGTGCTTTTGTTTTACACAAAATTATAAGGATCTGCCAATACTTTTAGTTCCAATTTTTTGGGTGGTGGGTTTTGGCGTAAAGTGTGAAGGAAACTTGCAAGCATACCGTCGTTTTTAGACTTGATTAAATAATAACATTGTGCGAAATTTTTGCTTTTTGCGCCACAAGAAACAGGGCCCTCAATTTCCATAAAATCGGCATATGCGCCCTTTAAAGCATCTTCCATGGCTTTACCGTAAGTGTTTAAATCTTCCCGCTTTTTTGCCGTCAAAATCAAGTGCACAAGTCTCGCATAAGGAGGGAAATTAAATTCCTTTCTAAACTCAAGTTCCTCTTTGGCAAAAGTTAAATAATTATGCTTTTCCAAGGCAGGAAAATCAAATAAATTTTTATCTTTAATTTGTACGATTAAGCGCGGATTTTGTTCGGCAGCAAGCAAAGTTTTTAGCGTATAAAGTGTTTGCGCAAAATGTTCGCCTGCGCGGAAATCTGCCGTTTTAAGAGCCGCGCCGCCGTCTAAAACAGCGGCAAGCGTTATGCGGCAGTTTTGGAAATTTGCACGCAAACTTAAAGCGGTACCGACAATAAAATCATAGTCGGAAAAATTAATTTTATTTAAATCAATTTTGGCTAATGTTTGGCTATCTAAACGCAAAATTTTTGCTTCTTTAAAAAGGTGTTTTAATTCTTCTTCCACCGCTTGCGTGCCACCTAAAGTATCCCTGAAAATCTGGTTTTGGCAACGTGGGCAAATTTGGTTTACACTCTCTTTTGCACCACATTTTTTGCAAAATAAAATTTCACCTTTTGCGGTTTTTTGATGGCTCAAAATGCCTCCGCATTTTTTACATTTAGCCAAACTTCCGCAAAACACACAACTGTAAGCACCGGCAAATCCCAAACGATTAATCAGCAGTAAAGATTGTTTACCTTTATTAAAATTATCTTCCAAAAGCAAAGCAAGTTGCGCAGAAATAAATTTATTATTTTTTACTGTATATTCTAGCGGCAAAACTTGTACTTTTGAAATTGTTTTGCTATCTTCGAAATTAAACAAAGCGGTATTTTTTAAAGCTTCCAAAGACGGTGCGGAAGAAATTAAAATAACACGCCCCCCCTCAAGTTTAGCACGCTCAAAAAGCACTTCGCGAGCATGGTAATAGGGGCGCATTTCTTCTTGTTTAAAAAGTTTATCTTCCTCGTAAAACATTAAACTTAATTTCAAATTTTTGAACGGTAGCAAAACTGCCGAACGCGTGCCGACTACGACACAAGGCTTGCCCTGATAAATTTCCGCTACCGCTTTTTTGCGCTCGCTTAACAAAACTTTACTGTGCCAAAGCAAAATATTTTGTGCACCTAGTTTTTGTTTAATTTCCGAAATCAACTTTGAACTTGAAACGACATCCGGCACAAGCACCAAAACTTGCCCCCCCTCAGACAAAGTTTTATGTGCCGCAAAAAGTGCCGCTTCCGACGGTGCAAATGATGAACCGTAAAACAAAGTTCTTTGTTGCTTACTTGCGAAATCAAGCGCTTCTTTTATTTTTGGGTTTTGTATATTTGCGTAAAACAAAGGTAAATTTTCAGGTTTAATTTCTGATGGTTTTGATAATAATTTTTTTGTTAAAATTGCAGGTTTTAAAACGTTTAAAGCTTCACCTAAAGTGTTTGCATAGGTGCTTGTTAAAAACTGCGCCAAAGGCAAAATTGTTGACGGAAAGGGTAATTCGTCCTCAAGGCCTAAAATTTCTTTTAATTTTATTTTTGAACTTAATTTTGGTTGGGTGTTAAGAGCGGAAATAAAACCAAGCTGTTCGGTTTTTCCAAAAGGAACTTTGACTTTTGTTCCTACGGAAACTTTCCCCTCCAAAACGGCCGGCAAAATATAATCAAAACTTTTGCTTATTTTGATAAGCGACACAGACACCAACATAAACTACCCCTGTTTGACGTCATTTTTTGTGTTTGGTTCGCGCCCCATGGCAGTAAGCAGAATTTTCAAATCAGCCCAAGCATCCTTTTTCCAAGCAGGGTTTCTAAGAAGTGCTGCAGGGTGAAAGGTTGCTAAAATTTTTATTGGTTTTGAAGGCGTAGCATAAGTTAAATCTAAATCGTAAATCTTGCCGCGGATGGCGGAAAATGTAGGAACATCTTTAATCAAACTCCTGCCGGCTACGGAACCAAGGGCCACAATAAAGTCAGGTGAAATTAGGGCAATTTGTTGTTCAATATACCTTCGGCATAAAGCGATTTCTTCTTGGTTTGGGGCGCGGTCATTGCCATGTTTTTCAGGGTTATTTGGTTCTTTCATCGGGTGGCATTTTACCATATTGGCGATAAAAACTTCCTCCCGTTTAAAACCCATGGCGGCAATAATTTTATCTAAAAGTTGACCTGCGCGACCAACAAAAGGCCTGCCTTGACGGTCTTCATCAAAACCGGGACCTTCACCGATAAACATCAGTTTTGTATTAATATTTCCCTCTCCGGGAACGGCTTTAATACGGGTTTTGCCAAGTTCGCAACGCGTACATTTTGTTATTTGTTCGGCAAGTTCCGCAAGTGCGGCAGCTTTATCTTTAACAACTGTTTTTACTTTCGGGGTTGCCTTATCCATAACTTTTTTTACAGCAGTTTTTTTGGCAGCAGGTTCTGTTTTAACGGTAACTGCCTTTTTCTTTTTTAGCGGTTTTTTAGCAATAAAAAACCCCTCTTCTTCGTGCAAGAGGTAGTTTTTTAATTCCTTTGCCAAATCACGCGCTTTCATTATAATTTAAGAGGTTCTTTTGCCTTTCTTTCTGCTTCTTTACGGGCTTCTTCTTCTTCCTTAAGTTGTGCGGCAATTGAGGCTTTTGATTGTTTTAAAACTTCTTTTGCAGTTACGCGGCCGCTCAAAATATCATCTAAAGCAACTTTAATAAGCTCAGTATCTTGTTTATGTTTAAATTCTTCGCGGCGTTTCAAAACCTTTGTTGCCCAGATGGAAGCAAGCACTACGGCATTATATTTATCTTCCGTGTAATTAGTGATTTCTTCTTCAAAGTTAGTATTATTTTTATTTTCCATTTTAATCTCCTGACTTATTTAACTTTTTAACCAAATCTTTTTGCCTTATAACTTTTTTAGTTTCCGCCGTAATGATAGCCTTACATTCCGTAACACACTCTTTTAAATCATCGTTTATGACGAGATAATCATAATTTTTTATTTGCTTTAATTCTTTGAGTGCCGTCTTTAGGCGGACATCAACATTTTTTGTACCATCACTTCTGGTTGCAATTCTTTTTTTCAATGTTGCGACACTTGGTGCTGTTAAAAAAATTGTTACTGCGTTTTTATATAGTTTCTTAACGGTTTTTGCACCTTGCACGTCAATAACAAGCAAAGGGCATTTACCTGCTTTCAAAACGCTTTCCAAGGAACTTTTGGGGATTCCATAGTAATTTACATGCACTTTTGCCCACTCAAGCATTTGTTTGTTTTTGATTGCTTTTTCAAAGTCCGCGACGGACCAAAAAAAGTAATCTTTGCCATGCTTTTCACCGATACGAGGGGCACGAGTCGTCGCTGTTATTACGCGGGCAATTTTTTTACCTTTCAAAAGTTCGGTTGCAACTGTTGTTTTGCCGGCACCCGAGGGAGCAGACAAAATGATAGGAAAACATTCTGCCATATATATATTTTATTATATTCCCAGTCAACATTACAAGAGGCAAGAGGAAATCTGCATCTTTAGTTTTTTGCTGTCTAATTCTTTTTTGCTAATTTTAACTTTTCTTTTCCTAGAGTACCGCAAACTCACTTCGTTCGTTTTACTTCTTGGTACACGTCGTCAAAGAAAAGTTAAAATTATCTAAAAAATAATTGACAGGTTTTTGTTTTCGGTTTGGCTTTATTTAAATCTGCTACGCGGCGCGATAATATTCTCGTGCGCTATAGGTTTGCGCTCTTTGGGCATCGTAGAAAAATCAAAATTTCCTCAAAAATACTTGCCTGTTTAAAACTATAACAAAAGACTTGCTAATTTTTCATCGTATAAGAAGTGTACCCGCCTTTGTGCCCGCTTTGAGTCGGTAAATTACCGATAAATTTATCTGTATAGGGCATACTTTCACATAATTTAACAGCCCTTGCATTACTTGTTTTTGCCACGCAATAGTTCTTGATATTATTACCTGGTATATCTTTATTGCTAGCTGCTAGCAAACTCAAAACCACAGCTATATTATTATCTTTTGACCCACATACAGTACCGCCAGGTTGAAAATTATATTTTGGAAACAATGTACAACAATACATATCATCGTACACGACACATGACTGTTCATCAGTAGGTGTTTCTTTAGTATAACCTTGCGGTAAAGCAATATCTAACTTTTCTATATCTCTTGGCGAAATATTGTGCGTATAAAGATAACTCCAATAAGCATCTGCCAAATTTTTAGCCATTAAACGATAACCGGAAAATTTACTTTTATCAACAGATAATTGATATTGAGGCAAAGCAATTGCCGCCAAAATTCCGATAATTATAACAACTACCAAAAGTTCCAACAAAGTAAAACCTTTATTACTATTTTTTATTTTATTCATAAACGCTCCTAAATTATTTATACTGCATTTTTACAATTGCATAAATATATTGTACAGAAAAAAAAAAAAAAAGCAAGTGAAATGCTTTTTTAGACGGAAAATAATATAATAACAAATTTTACTTTTTTAAGTTTTTGCGGAAAAGTTTGAAAGGTAATTTCGGCCTGTGTCCTTGTAAAATCAAAAACACAATAAGCGGATATGAGCAAAGTAAAATTATTTTGCTTATATAAGATTTATAAGTAGGTAAATATCCGAAATAATTGCCGGCAAAAAACATTACTACAATAAACAAAGCCATCAAAAAGATTTTTTTGTACTCATAATCAATTTTGTAATTTTTTTGGCCGAAGGCAAACAATGCCAAAGCCATCACAAAATAACTTATCAAAATTGCCCAACCGGCACCGATAATTCCAAGATGCGGAACAAGCAAAATATTTACCAAAATACTTGTAGCCGCGCCAAGCAAAGTAATCTTCATCAGCACAGTTGTTTTTTTAGTTAAAACAGGTGCAACCATAAAGTTAATATAACACCCGTAAAAGAAATATCCGCCGACGACAAATGGAATAATTTTAAGCCCGCCCCAATAAGCGCGGTTAATTAAATTTAGACCAAAAATATTTGTTTGAATTATTAAAGGCATCAATAAAGAAAGCCCCAAAAATACCCAACCGAGCAAAGCAAAAGCCCATGTAAAAATTTCCGAAAAAGTTTGTTTGGCGTTAGGCTCTTTTGCTTCTTGAATAAAAAACGGGCGCCAGGCTTGGTCAAACATTGAAACAATAAGCATCATAAAAATTCCGATTTTAAAATTTGCCTGATATACGCCGACATCATGCAAAGAAGTTAAATGCGAAAGTAAAGGTTTATCAATAACATTTACCAAAATGCTTGCAAGCCCGGCAGGTATAAAAGGCCAGGAAAAGTTAAACATCTGCTTAAATAAATTTTTATCAAACCTAAAAATAAAACTTTCTTTTACGACAGGGAAAAGCAAAATTAAAGAAGTGAGTGAGGCCAAAATACCTGCCGCAAAAACACCTTTTACCCCCCAATCAAAAAAGGCTAAAGCGCAAATATTGCCAACGACATTTACAATTATTGATGCACTTCTAACAATCACAAAATGCCAAGCGCGGTGTTCAAAGCGGAGTTTGGCAAAAGGCACAATATTTAGCGCATCAAAAGCTAAAATAAAAACACAATATTTTACAAGGTAAGCATTATTTGCCCCGATACCCAAAAAACCTGCCAAAACAGGACTAAAAAAATAAATCAAAACCGAAAGTAAAATTGAGGTGCCGCAAACTGCCAAAAATGGTGTGGAAAAAGTATCTTTGGTTTTATTATCCTCGGCAAAACGCAGATAGGCTTGGTCCATACCATACTGGTAAATGATGTTGAACAAAGCCATAAAAGCAAAAACGGTAGCAATTATGCCGTAATCTGAGGTGATTAAATAATAAGTGTAAAACGGCACCAGAAAGAAATTTAACATCCTTGCCAAAATGGTGGAAGTTCCGTAAATAAGTGTTTCTTTCCCGAGCCGTTTTACTTTATTTACCATAAATTGCCTTCTAGCAAAGCGGTATTAAACGTTCCAAAACACGCTTAAAACTACCTTCAATTTTTTTGGTTTCCTTAATGGTTTCCTCGTGCGTAATTGGTTTTTTAGAAATACCACAGCCCATATTTACAACCCAAGTAAGGCCGCAAATTTTCATACCCAGCTGCCTTGCACAAAGAACTTCCGGAACGGTGGACATACCTATAACATCCGCTTTCAAAATTTTAAACATTCTAATTTCTGAAGGTGTTTCAAAGTTAGGGCCTGTAACGGCGGCATATACGCCTTCGCCTGCTTTGATTTTTAATTTCCTTGCAATTTGCAAAGTGGCTTTGCGTAAATTTTTATCATAGGTATCAGTTAAATCAATAAACCTTTTACCAAAAGCCGGGTCATAATTACCTATTAAAGGATTATGCATCATCAAATTTACGTGATCTTTTAACACGCATAAAGAACCAACTGGAAGTTTAGTATTTAAAGAACCAACCGCAGCGGAGACAAGTATTGTTTTAGCCCCCAAGAAAGCTGCAGTTCTGATTGAAAGAGCCAAATCTTTCATATCATAACCCTCATAGAAATGAAAGCGCCCATGCAAAACGACAATATTTTTACCTTTATAAGTACCGAAAATCAAGTTGCCCGGATGCCCCGGAATAGTGCTGTGTAAAAAATGCGGAATTGTGGAATAAGGTATAACAATTTTATTTTCAAGTTCGGGTATAGAGCCTGCCATACCGCTGCCGGTAATAAGTAAAATTTCCGGCTTAAAATTTTTGGTTTTTTTATTCAAAAATTTTACTGCATCTTTTACTTGTTTCAGTTGGTCCATAATATCTCCTATAAAATTAAATTTGTTACCGTAAAGGCATTTTCGTAATGTTGAATGACGCCCGCTGTTACAGTTATTATATCAAACCTTAAGGCGGCATAGTTGATTTTTGTCTTTTTGATATATGCTACTGCCGTCAAAGTTATGCGCCTTTGCTTTGCTTTGTTTACCGCCGCAAGACCGCCGCCGAATAAATTTGTTTTGCGTTGTTTGACTTCAACAAAAACTATCGTGTTTTGTTTATCTTGGGCGATAATATCAATCTCCCCCATCTTACAAGCAAAGTTGCGTGTAAGTATTTTATAGCCTTTTTCTTTTAAATATTCTGTAACTTGTTCTTCGGCCTTATTACCTTGGCGGCGCAAGAAACTGAACATTATTTGCCCCCCGCTTTTGCCAAATTACAGTCGGCAAAAAGACCGTAAAATTTACTGTAAACCGGCTCAAAAGTTTTGCGGTGCAAAGGGCAAGGTCCATATTTATCAAGCAAATCTGTATGCAATTTTGTGCCGTATCCTTTATGTTCCTCAAATTTGTAATTTGGGTAAAGTTTTGCGCTAAGGTCCATAAATTTATCACGGCTGACTTTGGCAATAATGCTTGCCGCGGCAACACATAAAGAAGTACCGTCACCTTTCACTATCGCTTTTTGCGGTGCGGTTAAATTGGGAATAGTTTTATTACCGTCAATTAAAACGGAAATATTTTTGTTTTTGAATTTTGAAAGTGCGCGGCGCATGGCAAGGAAAGTTGCTTGCAAAATATTGAGTTTATCAATTTCTTCTGTGCTTGCATAGCCGGTGCAATAAGTTATCGGCAGAGTTAAAAGTTCTTCAAAAATTTCTTCCCTTTTTTGAGGTGTTAATTTTTTACTGTCATTGATTTTTGACATTATCGGGTGCGTGTAAAGTTCCGGCGGAATATAACAAGCACAAGCAGTTACCGGCCCTGCTAATGGTCCACGGCCGGCTTCATCAACACCAACAAGCAAACAATTTTGTGCGGCATCTACTTTGTTTTGCGAGGCATTTTGCGCTTTATCAAAATCAATTAAGGTCATACTATATTTTAACATTTTACAAACCATAGCTAAAATATTGTATTATATAAGAAACAAGGAGAACTTATGCCAAAAAGAATTTTGCTAAAACTCTCGGGCGAAGCCCTTGCGGCGGAAAAAACACGCGGCTTAACCCCTGTGTGCTTAAAAAATATCGCCAATGAAATTAAAAGTGCGCTTTCCACAAAATGCCAACTTGCCATAGTTATCGGCGGCGGCAATATTTGGCGCGGTGTGCGTGACGGCGGCGGTATAATTGACCGTATCAATTCCGATAATATGGGCATGCTTGCAACCATTATTAATGCGCTTGCCTTACAGTCCGCTTTGGAAGAAATAAATGTCCCGACACGCGTTATGACCGCCATAAATATTGATAAACTTGCCGAGCCTTTTATAAGGCGCAGAGCAATCCGCCACCTTGAAAAGGGCCGCGTTGTAATTTTTGCAGGCGGAACAGGCAGCCCGTTCTTTACAACCGATACAGGCGCTGCTTTGCGTGCATCTGAAATTAAGGCAGACATTTTACTTAAAGCAACGCAAGTTGACGGTGTGTATGACAGCGACCCACGCAAAAACCCGAAGGCAAAACTCATCACAAAAATTACTTATGCAGATGCCATCAAAAAAGGCCTTGAGTTTATGGACACAGCCGCCTTGGCTTTATGCTTAGAAAATAAATTGCCTTTGAAAGTTTTTAATTTACATAAAAAAGGAAATATCAAACTTGCCGTCAGCGGCAAAAATATTGGAACAACGATATATTAAGAGGTATTATGACAGTAAACGAAATTATAACAAATGCAAAAAACGAAATGGCGGAAGTTCCGCAAAAATTGAAACGCGATCTCGGTTCCTTAAGAACAGGCCGTGCAAACCCGCAAATGATTGAGCAAGTTCGCGTCGATTATTACGGCGTGCCGACACCGCTTAAACAAATGGCTGTAATTAATGTTTCCGACGCAAGAACGCTTGAAATCCAACCTTGGGACGCAGGTGCCGTAAAAGAAATTGAAAAGGCTTTAAGCCAAGCGGACCTCGGTGCTGCACCTACGACAACCGGCAAAATTATACGCATCATCTTCCCCCCTATGACGGAAGACAGGCGCAAAACTTTGAGCAAAACCGTAGCAAAAATGAGTGAAGATTATAAAGTTACAGTCCGCAATGAACGCCGCGATGTTTTGGAAAAACTTAAAAAAGCGCAAAAATCCGGTGAAGTTACCGAAGACGATTTAAAACGATTTGAAGTTGATATTCAAAAATCTACCGACGAAGCAATTGCTTTAATCGTAAAAATAGTTGAGGAAAAAGAAAAAGAAATAATGACAATTTAATTTTCATTTTTCACGTGCTGTTTTTGGACTATGTAAAAACCCCCTCAAACCAAAACTTGCGGGGGTTGTTTTATTTTAAATAATGTTTAATTAAGGGAATAACCCGTATGTCCCGATACAACCCCTTGCGGTGTCCATGAATTTTGATTACTACCTTTTTTTATACCGATAGAACCACATAAACGATTTGCTCTTGTATTATCTTTTGCTGCTTTACAGTAAATACTTTTGATTGAATTTCCATATCTGTCCATAAAAGATTCAGAATAAATAAAAGATAAATCATTTTTTCCACACATTATTACAGCACCAGTCGTGGTACCATTTGCTCCATTAGAGGCATTAGACATACAACAGTACATACTATTATTTGAAACACAATTAAATGATACGGAAGTATAAGAACTTTTAAAATCACTTGGTAAAGAAATTGAAAGATCCTCAAAATTTGTTGTACCTGTGCCGTGAACTAATACATGTTCATTATAAGCATCACGCAAAGAAACAGCAACTGATTGCAATTTCGCAAATTCTGTTTTATCAACCGCAAGTTGATATTTCGGCAAAGCAATTGCAGCCAAAATACCGATAATCAAAACAACTACCAATAATTCAAGCAAAGTAAAACCTTG
>CADAFA010000019.1 GCA_902787065.1 uncultured Elusimicrobium sp. | reverse complement strand
AGAAAACTATATTGCCCAAAGGGATGAGGTTCGAGAGTATCTCGAGTCTATGAAAAACGAAATTGCGAAAGGAATAAAGACGGCTGGGGATGGCTTTGCGGAGGAATCGCAAGGACTTGATCTTAAGTCTACTGGAAGGGATAAGGAAGCTCTGGTTAAGTTTTACATATCAATTGGCAAACGCTTTGATGCACCGGCGTTGTACAGGGAGACGGCTAAGTTGTTACGAAAGTATGGTATGTACGAAGAAGAATTATCTGTTATTAATGCAGGGCTGCTGAATATTCCAAAAAATAATAGCCATAGAGATGAACTTTTTGAGAGGAAGAAAAAAGTTCAGGAACTTATAAAGAAAAACAAGTAAACGAGGAGGCAGAAAAATGAAGATAGTGAGTATGGTTTGTCCGAACTGTGGTGCATCATTACAGGTGGATGCGGATCAGAAAAATCTGACCTGTAATTATTGCGGAAACAGTTTATATGTCGACGATGAGGTTAAGCATGTCCAATATGATAATGCGGAAGAAACCGGATATCAATTTGAAAAGGGGCGGCAGCGCGCCCAAGCGGAAGCCTTTGGAGTCAATCAGCAGACAGCCAGGATGAACCCTGGACAGCCTCCCAAGAAACGAAAAACGTGGTTGTGGGTGTTGGGGTGGATATGTATTTTCCCCGTTCCGCTTACCATATTGATGGTTAGAAATCAGAAACTTAGCAAGCCCGTAAAGATTGGTAAAAATGTGTGGATAGGCGCTAGTTGTACAATACTTCCGGGAGTATGTATAGGGGATAATTCAATTATAGGTGCGGGGAGTGTTGTTACAAAAAGTATTCCTAAAAACGCAATTGTCGTTGGAAACCCGGCTAAGATAATTAGGCATATTTTATAAGAAACCTAAAATAAATTTTATTTTTTTAAAACTCCCTTTACTATCATAAAAAATATTTTTATAACCAAAATACCTATATAAAAAAGGGTCTTTTGGCTCTTGTGGTAAGGAATAAAAATTATTAAAATTGAATTGTTAACATATATTTAAGGAGAAAAATATCTACTCAAAAATAATAACTGTATCTGCCGTAGCTTTGTTTACAAGTTTGTCTTTATGTGCCAATACGGTTGATGAATTAAATTATCAAATTAGAAAAGATATTATGCCAAATATAGAAGAAGGTATTGCTGAATCAATCAAAAAAGAAATACCGTTTGAAAACTATAAACAAGCATTAGAAAACATAAAGAAACCTTCTTATGAAAATTTAAAACCCTTGTTTAAAAATTTAACTGTTTTCAATGCTAAATTTGAAAAAACAACAGTATCAGGTAAAAATAAATTGGCAAATTATTTAAATCAATCTGTAAACGTCGGTTGGAATAATTACCGTAAGGTAAATATGATGGAAATATTTAGATATTATTTCCCTAAAGAAAATCCGGATAAGGATATTGCCATTTTGGAATATAACGTCAAGAGTAATCTTTTAACACCTTCACAATATGCTGAAATATTAATGTTCCAAAATACAAAAAATGAGGAAATGACACAATTATACGATGCCTATCAAAATTTTGCAAAAATATTACAAAATACCGGCAACTATGACCCCAAAGCTTTGATACCGTCTTTTGTAAACTTAATAAAAAACTGTAATAAATTAGATCAAACTGTTCCGGGAGGAACTTCCTTGGCTAAAAAATCTATTTTTATTCAACCGATTTTAGCCGGTTGGGGAAGAACCACTTCCCTAGAGGAAATGAGCAGAGAATTGGGTATGAAAGTAGATCCCTTAGGGGACGGTATTAACTTATATTCTCCGAGTAAACTTAAAGAAAAATATGGTTTATCCAATGAAGATGCCGAATTAATGGCTAAATTTATAAGAGAATATCATATACAAGATTAAACTTGATTAATTTCATATTAAAGCCTCCGGTTAAACACGGAGGCTTTTTGTTTTTAAAAATATTTTATATTAACAGTTTTATTCCTAAGATAGTGATAATTTTATTATAATTTACCGATAGTCATTTTGCTACTTAAAAAATTGTAAAATAAATTAAGAGATATTTATGATAAGTTTTTTTGTTTGTTTAGGATTATTAATTCTGTCCTTTTTCACATATGGTAAATATGTTGAACGCGTTTTTGGCCCGACGAACGCCGAAACGCCTGCGGTCAAATTTTCCAACGGTATAGATTATGTTCCTATGCCGCTTTGGCGCATGGTACTCGTTCAGCTTTTAAATATAGCAGGGCTTGGGCCTGTTTTCGGTGCAATTGCCGGTGCTTTGTGGGGGCCAAGTGTCTTTTTGTGGATTACTTTAGGGACAATTTTTGCCGGTGCAGTGCATGATTTTGCCTGCGGGTTTTTATCACTCCGCCACGACGGTCAATCCGTTGCGGAAATTACCGGCATATATCTAGGGCCGCGCGTTAAAATGTGTATGCGCATTTTTAGTGTAGTATTGCTTGTTATGGTTGGTACTGTTTTTGCCGTCGGGCCTGCAAATTTGCTTGTGTTTTTATTTAAAGGCCACGTTGCACAAGACAGTATTTTAACAAATTCTTATTTTTGGCTTGCGCTGATTTTCCTTTATTATTTTTTGGCAACATTTTTACCTATTGATAAAATTATCGGCCGCGTTTACCCCTTGTTCGGTATTTGTTTAATTGTTATGGCTTTGGGCGTAACAGGCGGAATGTTTGCGCAAGGTTATAATGTGCCGGAAATTACTTTGCAAAACTTACATCCTGCACATTTACCGATTTGGCCGCTTATGTTTGTAACGGTGGCATGCGGTGCAATTTCAGGCTTTCACGCAACGCAATCTCCGCTTATGGCGCGTTGTATAACGAGTGAATATCAATCCCGCCAAGTATTTTACGGTGCTATGGTTATGGAAGGTATTATTGCTCTTATTTGGGCGGCAGCCGGTTGCGCAATTTATGAAAAAACAGGCGGCCTTATGACGGGCTTGCAAGAAATGTTAAAGCACAGCGGGCAGGCCGGTGTTGTGTATGATATTTGTTTAAAGACCATCGGGCCGCTTAAATTAGCTGGTATATCTTTTGGGCTTTTATTTGTGATGATTGGCGTGATTATTTGCCCTATAACTTCGGGCGATACGGCTTTCCGCGCCTCAAGGCTTGTGCTTGCCGATTGGTTTAAAGTTGACCAAAAACCTTTCTTAAAACGTTTGCGTTTTAGTGTTCCGCTTTTGCTTGCCGGCATAATTATCAGCCAATTGCCTTATGACATTATATGGCGTTATTTCAGTTGGTCTAATCAAACTTTGGCGATGATAGTTTTATGGGCTGCAACCGTTTATTTGCATGGTAAAAAACAAAATTATTTTATAACTTTAATTCCTGCAATTTTTATGACGGCAGTTAGCAGCACATATTTTTTGATTGCGCCGGAATGTTTACACTTGCCTGCTTATATAGCCTGGCCTGTAGGGTTAATTATAACCGCAATACTTTCCGCTTATTTCACAACAAAGATGAAAAAGTAAGTCAAATAAAATTTATTGACTTACTCTTTTGCCCCCGCGGCTTTAAGAAGTTTAACAATTTCTTCGTTTCCTTTTTCTTTAGCTGCTTTTAAGGCTGTGTAATCAGGTTCAAATGGGTCTGTATAATTAGGGTCCGCTCCTGCTTCCAATAATGCTTTTACAATATTTTCATAACCATTTTCCGTTGCCATAATTAAAGGGGAAACACCACCTTCTCCGGTAGTAAAATTTAAATTAGGTTTATTTGTTAAAGCAATTTCTAGCAGTTCTTCATTTCCTATCCTACAGGCACAAATTAATATACCTTTAGCATTTGTTCCTGCCTTGGCAAGTATTTTTAGTACTTCCGTATTATCGGACCGGCAAGCCTTTTCCAAAGCGGTTTGATCTTCCCCTGGCATTATTCCACGATCAGTATGTACAGGAAGAATTTGGTTTACTTTTGCTCCTGCCTGTATTAATTCTTTAACCACGGCTAAATGTCCTTTTTCACTTGCTAACATTAAAGGTGTTTGTTCATACTGTGCTTCAATATCATTGATGTCTTCTCCTGTCGTTTTGTCAAATACCAGCAAATTTACATCCGCACCTTGCTTTATAAGTGTACGAACTTTGTTTAAATTACCCTCTTTAGATGCCTCTTGCAATTGAGCATAAAGTTCAATAGCAGATATTTTTTCTTTTTGAATAGTTTTACTCGTTTCCGTCTTTTCAGAACATCCTGCTATAAATATAATAATAAACACACTAATAATAAATAAAAATTTACGCATAATATCTCCCGTATAGTAAAATATATTTCAATTTTACAATATTAACAAGGTGAGAATCTTTATTCTCTTAATCAATTAGTAAACAAATACTAATTTACTTTCCAACATTTTAACTACTCCCAAAATGCTATAATTTTGTTACATTATTTTAGGGGAATATTATGGCAACATTAAAAACAAATATTTTAGGAATTGATTTCGAAAATCCTTTTTTGCTTGCTTCAGCACCGCCGACAGCCTTAATTGAAAGCATTGATATTGCTTTTGCAATGGGTTGGGGCGGAGCAGTCTTAAAAACCATAACCCCAGATGACTTGAAAATGATAGAGGCCAGCCCGCGTTATATTGTCTTAAAAGATAAAAAATATATTATCGGGTTTCAAAATATTGAACTTTTAAGCCATCATACCATAAAGTATTGGTGTGACGGAATTAAATTTTTAAAACAAAAATATCCTACCAAAGTTATTATTGCAAGCATTATGGCCCCTGTTAATAAAAAGGCCTGGCAGGACATTGTAAAAACTTTTAATAATACTCCCGCTGATGCTTTTGAATTAAATTTTTCCTGCCCGCACGGTATGCCTGAAAAAGGCATAGGTATGGCTATCGGAACAGATGCTGAAATTTCGGCTCAAATTACAAACTGGGTAAAAGAAGTTGCCCAAAAACCTGTGTTTGTAAAGCTTTCGCCTAATGTCTCAAATATTACTGCAATTGCACAGGCTGTAGAAAATGCTAAAGCAGACGGCCTTGCCGCAATTAACACAGTGCAAGGTTTTATGGGGCTTGATTTAAACACTTTGCGCCCTATGCTTGATGTAAACGGAAAGACAACTTATGGCGGTTGTTCTGGGCCAATGGTACGTCCTATAGGACTTCGTTGTGTATCGCAGATTCGGCAAGCAAGCAATTTACCTATTTTAGGTATGGGAGGTATTTCCTCTTGGGAAGATGCGGCACAATATATTGCGGCAGGCGCTGATGCAGTTCAAGTATGTACGGAAGTTATGTTGAACGGTTATAAAATTATCGCTCCCATGCTTAAAGGTTTGCAAAATTATTTGGAAGAAAAAGGCTTTGCAGATATTAATTCCCTTAAAAATAAAGCCCTAGAAGTAATAACCATGCACAAAGATTTGCAAAAAACACCCTTGGCTTACCCACAAATAAACCACGAAAAGTGTGGCCGTTGCGGCAAATGCGTAAATATTTGCATGGAATCTGAACATCAAGCTTTGCAATTAAATGAAGGTAATATAGTAGTAGATAAGGCAAAATGTGTAGGCTGCGGATTATGTCAGTTCGTTTGCCCTGCCGGTGCTATTTGTAATAAATCGTAATATCTAAAAAATTATTATGAGAAAATTATTTTTATTAATTTTTGCGGCGGTATTATTTAGCTCCTGCGGTACTTCTGCTATCAAGCAAAATATTATTATTGACAGCAACCATGGTAAATTATCAGCCGTTTTACAAACACCGAAAAATAAAAAATCTTATCCGCTTGTTATCATTATGCACGGGTTTAATGCGAATAAAGAAATGTATTTGCTGGCTGACCTTGCCGCGCAACTTAACAAAAGCGGTATCGCAACTTTGCTTTTTGATTTTAACGGGCACGGGCAAAGTGAAGGATCTTTTCTGGATATGACTATCCTAAATGAAATAGAAGACGCCCGTCAGGTTTACGGTTATGCAGAAAAATTAACTCAAGTAGAATCTATCTCTATGGCGGGTCATTCTATGGGTGCGGTAGTTGGGGCTATGTTGGCAGGGGAAATCGGTAAAGATAAAATTAAAACTATTGTTCTAATGTCCCCGGCACCGGAGTTAAAGGAAGATACTGCTAAAGGCAATTTGTTCGGTGTGCGTTACGATGCGAAAAATGTGCCGGAATATATAACTTTATCAAACGGCTTAAAAGTCGGCCGCGCTTTTTTACAAACCACTCCTAATGTTGCAATTTATGAAACGGCAAAAAATTATACCGGCCCTGTTTTGGTCGTTCATAGTCTAGACGATCAACTTGTTCCATATCGTTATGGGGTAGAATTTAGCAGAATTTACCAAAATGCTATATTAAAAACTTTGCACGGTTTGGATCACAATTTTACGCAAAATACCACCACGGTCAACAAACAAATTACCGCTTATTTTGCAAAGCAACTTTTATAAAAAATAAAGGAAAGCTCTTTTAACATTCTATAAAAACTATTTTCCCGTAGCTATTATAGATTCTTCTTTTATTTTTTTGTTTGTTTCTTTTTAAGAGAGGTTAAAGATAATTGTTTAATTCTGGAATTTCTGATTTTATTAGGGGTATATTTCCCTTCTTGAACAGCTTTTGCCGTCCCCCAAAATTTTGAAGCGGGTATTGTTAAAGGTTTGGATTTTCTTTCCCAATTAGGGTCATTCCTATAGTGACGAACAAAAACAATATTACCTTTTCCGTCAGGTTCCCCGATGAAAGAAAAAGGATCTTTATCAAGTTCAGCTTTACCTAGTATTTCTTCCAAAAATCTCATTTAATTCCCCCCAGTAAAAACTAATACAATTTAATTATAACAAAAAAAGTTTTCTTATTACAAATTTTGTATTTGATATTTTAATTTACCATTTGCCAAAATGAATTTTTTGGTCGGCAGAATATTCATACTGTTGCATATCTGGGACACTTTTATCAGGATATCCGATACCAATATATACAGCCATCCTATAATCTTCCGGAACACCTAATTCCTTGCAAACCTTTATGCCTTCCTTTCCGATTGGGACACTTAGGCAACAACCTACCCCTTCAGCGGTTGTTGCAAGAAAAATATTTTCAATTACACACCATATGCTTGCAAAAGAATTTAATTGGTCAACTGATTCAGCTTGAAGATTTTTACCTTTAAACAAAGGAATAATAATATAGGGGGCCTTAAACAACATATCATACTGCCTGGGTACTGCATATTTATACATTTTTTGCTCAATTGTTTTATCAGGCCAAGAATTAAAATTATTTTCCTTTTTAAACAGTTCCACTCCTTCTTTGATAAATTTTAGGGCTTTTGTTTTTTCTTCGGGGGAATGCAAAACAATAAATTCCCACTCGCGCATATGATTATGTGAAGGTGCTTTTAAACCGGCCTCAATAATACGCTTTATTATGCTTATATCTACGTCTTTATTTTGCCAATCGCGAATGGTTTTTCTTTTCTTTATTGCTTCGTATAATTCCATAAAAATCCCCGTTAAATAATATTTATGAAACTTTATTTGCCTAAATTATTTTTTTATTACCATATTACATCTTGCCCATTTTTCGTTATTAAAGCAAAAGGCATCTTCAGTGATTAAACGTTCTGAAAAACCTGCCCTTAAATAACATTTTTTGGCTTGCTCATTATTGCAAAAAACATTTAATTGAATAGTCTCAGTTCGGCTATTACAAAAAGCGTTTTTAATTGCTAAAGTAACCATTTTTTTACCATAACCTTTACCTCTAAACTCCGGTGAAATTATTATAAATTTTAATTTTCCTTCTTTTGTAGAAGGAACAAATGAATAGCAGAAAAACCCTACAATTACACCGTCGTCGTTTATAGCTACAAAAGGAGTGTCTTTACTTGTTAAAGAAAGTTCTTTTAATGTTTTTTCAAAACTATGTTTCAGTAAAGGGTACGGTATTAAATCAGCACACCATAAGGCATGGCTTCTTTTATCTTTAATCCAAGTTTTTATTGTATCAAAATCCAAAGATTTATAGGGCCTTATTTCCATTTAAAAAATTAATTACTCTACATCAAAATTAAAATAAGTATCTTTGTAAGGTTCGTTTTTGAGGGTAAAGTGCCACCACTCGGAACTTATACCTTTAAACCCGGCTCTGACCATGGCATCATGTAAAATTTTACGGTTACGTTTTTGTTCTTTAGTTAATTTACTATAGTTTGGGTGGGAAACTTCACTGAACAAATCAAAAGTACCACCCATATCAACAAAAGAACCGTCTTGTTTTATTATTGTTAAATCAATAGTACTCCCACGGGAGTGTCCGGAGCGCGTTGCAATATAATTGCCGGCTACTAGCTGAGATTTTTCCAGTTCCGCATAAAAACTTTTATTCCCCTCATCATTTGGATCATTTATCCACTCAACGAAATGGTTTACTGCTTTTTGCGGGCGGTAAGAATCCCATACCAAAATACGATAGCCTTGTTTGCGTAAATCTGCCGCCGCTTTAGCAAGGGCTTGTAAAGCTTCTTTTGTCATATAAGCAACGGGGGCTTTATAACCCCTAATTTTTGAGCCTGTAAAATTATAAGCTGAATAATAACGCAAATCAAATACGGCATCATCTATAACATTATAAATTTTATCAAAACCGCTTTTATCGTAAGATATTTTATCCTTAGCTTGAATAGCAGCTACAGCTTGTACTATAAAAGTCAAAAATAAAATAAACATTAAAATAAGTTTTTTCATATCTTATCTCCTAAAATAAAAATTCCTTGCTTTTATTTTACTACTTTGTAAATGGATATGCAAAAGACAGAATATTTTTCTAAAATATATTTATGATTAAAGCTTTGCAAGGGGATATAACTAAATTTAAGGTTGATGCCATTGTCAATGCCGCAAACCATACCCTTTTGGGCGGAGGTGGCGTAGACGGTGCAATACATCGTGCAGCAGGGCCGGAGTTGCTTAAAGAGTGCCGCATCTTAGGCGGCTGCAAAACAGGTGAGGCTAAAATAACCGCTGCTTATAAACTACCTTGCAAATATGTGATTCATACCGTAGGTCCTGTTTGGTATGGTGGCAAAAACAACGAAGCAGAGGCATTAAAAAACTGTTATATAAATCCTTTAAAACTGGCTGAAAAATATTCCTGCACAAGTATTGCTTTCCCATGTATTTCAACAGGAGTGTACCGCTTCCCTAAACAAAAGGCCGCTGAAATTGCTTTAAATACCGTCAAAGAATTTTTGCCTAATTTACAAAATATCAAAGAAATTATATTTGTCTGCTTTTCCGAAGAAGATAAGACCTTATACGATAATTTGTTATAAACTGCGTATAGCCCAATTTTTGGGGTATAAATTGTTGGCACGAGTGCCTAAATTTTTCATAAAACCAAGCGGATGTTTTTTGTAAGTGACAATAATAAAACCTTGTGGAGTTCCCATCGGTAAAAATAAAGCTTCACGATGTAAATAACGTTGAGCTTGTTCCAAAGTAAGTTCTACCTGCGGGTAAATATCTTTAGAACAACTTAAAGAAAGTGCTTGTGCGGACGTAGGGATTTGTTCCTTTCCTTTTTGTTCGGGCTTTGGGTTACCGTCTGATAACAAGTGTATTAATTTATTTACTTGTGCATGTTTGCGTGCGGAACTTGGCAAAACAACAGGGCAAGAACTTTCCCCTTTTTTACGAAGTACTGCCATAAAAAGCCCCTCGCTTTGCGTAATACCTTGGATAAAACGATATACGGGTTTGTTCCAACCATTTAATAAAGATCCTGTAATTTGCCACTCAGGTTTCACGGGAACAGGCAAAATTTCCGCACCAAGTTCTTCCGCAATAAAGCGGACATTTTCCTCATTTTCCTTCATATTAAAAGTGCAAGTGCTGTAAATAAAAATTCCACCGGGGCGCAAGCAAGGCCAAATATCCTCTAAAATTTTACGTTGGCGTTTTTGGCAGTACAAAACATTTGCCAAACTCCATTCTTTTACTGCGCCTTCATCTTTGCGAAATAAACCCTCTCCTGAACAGGGAACATCTGCTAAAATTACATCAAAAGTCCACTTATTTGTATTAAAATCGTGTGGTAAATTATGGGTTACCAAAACATCAGGGTGCCCTTGTTTTAACATATTTTCAAGTAAAATATTAGCGCGGCGGCGGTCCGGCTCATTACTGATTAACATTGAACCTTGCGGTAGCGCAGCACGCATTAAAGTTGATTTGCCGCCGGGGGCAGCGCATAAATCTAAAGCCAATACGGGCGAATTAACATATTGCCGCAAAACATAGTCCAAGAATAAAGAACCGGCCTCCTGCACATAGTAAACACCGGCATGAAAAAGCGGATCTAAAGTAAAATTAGGACGTTCCTTAAGCCAATAAGCTTGATTGCACCAGGGCACAGGTTTTAAATCATCGAAAAGTTGCTCCTGTTTATATTTCCAAGGGTTAAAACGGATACTTATTGTCGGATTTTCTTCAAGTGATTTTAAAAATTTATTCCAACGCTCATCGCCAAAAAGTTGGGAGGTATAACAAATAAACTCTTGCGGTAATTGCATAACGGTATTTAATCGCTGATATCAACGTCCGGAACAATTTGTATTTTATAGGAGGGATACGCTTTCTGTATTTCCTCAAATAAAATTTTTAAAGCTTGTTCTTTATCTATATCAAAACTGAGGACAACATCAAAACGTAAACTTTTTTCTTCCACATTTGCATAAAAGCCATGGATCTGTAAGGCCCACTCATGCGCAAGAACCATTTGCTGAATATTATTGCGTATTTTAGCTGCCTCGCCACCTTTGGTATTATAAGAATAAACCCCCACGCCTATTAAAATTACCCCTGTTTTATGATAGACTTTTTCCTCTATCTTACGGGTTAGGCGGTCCACTTCTTCAACACACATCGTGTCAGGCAATTCAACGTGCAAGGATGCATAGTTTTTATTAGGCCCGTAATTATTTATCATCAAATCATATACACCGCGTATTTCGGGTTCTTCCTGTAAAATTTGTTTTATTTCACGGCTCATTTTTGAGTCCGCCCTTTGGCCTAAAATATCGTGTAAAGTTTCCCTCATCATTTTTAAACCGGCTCTTATAATTACAAAAGATATTACAAGGCCCATATAGGCTTCCAAAGATATCTTGAAAATCAGATAAAAAACCGCACAAGCTAATACAGAGGCAGATAAAAGAGCATCAAAAAAGGCATCTTTCCCGGAACCGATTAAAGCACCGGAATTAACCTTCTCCCCTTGCTTTTCAACATAACGGCTTAGGAAAATTTTTACTATAACAGCTACAAAAACTACAAAAAGTGTGATAAAAGTATATTCAGGCTTTTGCGGATAAATAATTTTTTTGAAAGATTCTATTATAGCCACTATACCAACATATAAAATAATTGCGGAAACAATCATAGAACTTATATACTCTATTCTACCGTGGCCAAGAGGATGTTTTTTGTCTGGCGCTTTATTAGCAAGTTTAGCACCGATAATTGTAACTACGGAAGATAAGACATCAGACAAATTATTTACGGCATCCAAGACTATTGCAATAGAATGGGCAAGCAAGCCGACCGCTGTTTTAAAACCGGCTAAGAAAATATTGGTAACTATACCGACAATGCCGGTTTTAACAATTATTTTTTCTCGGTTCATTATAATATTTTTGTTCATATCAAATATATTTTACTATATTAAAGGGTACTCTTGGCTTTAAAGCAAAAATTTGATATAAAAATAATGGGGGTTATTATGAAGATAATAAAAGTGCATGACAAAATGCAAAAGGGGTATTCATATATTTTAACAGAGAAGGAAGGGCAGAATTACGCGCCAGATTTTAAACCGGAACTTACACCTAAACAAATGCTGGAACTCGGGGTTTTTGAAGGGCATTATTTAACGGACTGCCAAAAAGAATTTCCACAAAATTGGTTTACAAAAGCTAAACTTGACACTGAAAAACCAAATATTGAATTAAATTACTTCAAAATAAAATCGCGCCAGAGTTTACAGGAATGGCAAAGAAAGGGCTGGATTATCGGGCCGGATGTTCGGGGTTGGTTTCAATGGTATTGCCGCTATTATTTGGGCAGACGTTTGCCGGAAATTGACCGCGTGCAAATTGCGCGTTGGAAGTCTTTTAAGCGGCATAAAGCGCAGATTTTAAAGAACTGCCCACCAAATAAATTAGAGTGCCGGCCTAGACAAAGGCAAGCACTCTTACAATGGGCTTATAATCCGTTTATTTAGATATTGATTAATCAATTATATGTGAAATAGGTTATTTTTATAGTTATAATCATAATATACAACAACAAAATGCGATAGATATTGAAAACGAAATTCTATCATAGTTTCTTCATGATGTATACAAATAACATTTGGATTTTTTATCTTATCTAAATCAAAATTTGATACAACATATTTATAAATTTTAAGAGGAACATTGTACCTCAGCATATCTGAATATCTGTATTTTTGAATTTTTTGCTCTGTAATAAAACTGCTGGTAAAAATATTCCTGCGCATTTTTGTGTTACGTGTAATTTCTTGCAGAGCAAGTTTCATCTTTTCTGAAATCAGGGTAACAACTTCCGGTTTTGATTCTTGTCCGGAATTATTATTTTGATATAAAATATTTCCTAGCACCTCAGATTTTACTTCTTGTAAAAGGGTTTTTTGTATCTCTGATTTTATTTCTGAATTTATAACTAAGTTATTAGAATTAAAATCAAATGCAAATATCGGCGCAGCTGCGGCAGTTATTATTAAAGTTATTATTAATTTTTTCATATTATTCTCCTTATATTTTGTTAGTCTTAACTAACAATATTATAGCAAATATTTTACATGCGTGCAAAAAAATTTTGGCCTATTATACTTTTAGGTCTTGGGACCCATATAAATAACCTCAAATATGGTAAAATTTAATAAAGAAATTTGGAGATAAATATGAAAATTTTAGTAACAGGCGGAACCGGGTTTATAGGTTCCCATACAGTCGTTGAACTATTGAATCAAAATCATGAGGTTGTGATTATTGATAATTTGTGTAATTCCTCGGAAGATGTTATAAAAAATATTGAAAAAATTACAAATAAAAAAGTTCCCTTTTTTAATATAGATATACGTGATAAAAAAGCTTTGGAAGATTTATGTTCTAAAAATCATTTTGACTCCTGTATACATTTTGCCGGGCTTAAAGCCGTCGGTGAATCTTGCCAAAAACCTTTGGAATATTATGATAATAATATAAACGGCACATTGGTTTTGCTTGAAGTTTTAAATAAATATAATTGCCATAATTTGATTTTTTCTTCGTCCGCAACGGTTTACGGTAACCCGAAATCAAACCCTATTGATGAAACTTTCCCGAAAGGAATTTGCACCAATCCTTATGGTTGGACAAAAAGCATGATTGAACAAATTTTAGTTGACTTGCAAAAAGCGCAGCCTGATTGGAATATTGCCTTGCTTAGATATTTTAATCCTATCGGTGCGCATAAATCAGGCTTAATCGGGGAAAACCCAAACGGCATACCAAATAATTTAATGCCTTATATTACACAAGTTGCCATCGGAAAAAGAAAAGAATTGAGTGTTTTCGGTAATGATTATGATACGCCTGACGGTACAGGTGTGCGTGATTATATTCATGTTGTTGACCTCGCCAAAGGCCATGTAAAAGC
>CADAFA010000018.1 GCA_902787065.1 uncultured Elusimicrobium sp. | reverse complement strand
AAAAAAAAAAAAAAAAAAATGTCAACAGAAATTTGGACCTAGAAATAAAAACTAAAAAATATACAATAAAAAACTAAAATTTAAGAAGAATCTTTTTTGCTAAAGCACAGTCGGCATTTATTTGTTCGGTAAGTTCACCAAGGCCGGTAAACTTTTTTTCTTCGCGGATTTTTTGAATAAATTCCGCACGCAAAATTTGCCCGTAAATATTTTTATTAAAATCAAAAATAAAAATTTCTACAGTAGGTAAACCGTTTACCGCAACAGTAGGTTTTAAACCGATATTACAAATACCTTTATATTTTTTACCGTCAATATAAACTAAAACTGCAAAAACACCGCGCGGCAAAATTTGCTCTTTTTTAATATCTAAATTTGCAGTAGGAAAACCGATTTTACGACCAAGTTGATTACCGTAAATTACTTTGCCTTCCAAAGCAAAAGGGCGGCCAAGCATTTTATTGATGGCAGGAATTTCACCTGCTTTTAATGCGGTGCGCAAACGCGAAGATGATATTTTGGAATTATCTTCTTCCTCAAAATCAATCTCAAAAAGTTCAATATTTTTTTGTTTGCATTTTTCGCGCAAGAAAGAAATATTGCCTTGCCTGTTTTTGCCGAAAGCAAAATCTTTACCGACGATAATCGCACCCATTTTATATTTTAAAATCAACAAATTAAAAAATTCGTCCGCACTTAAATTTTTGATTTTATTAAAATCAAGATAAACGGTTTTTATATCTTTTAAAAGTTCTTTTTTTTGCTTTAAATCAAGCAAAATACTTTGCTCCAGCTTATTATTTAAAATATTTTTTGGAGGCATTTTAAAAACTAAAGCGAGGGGGGATAAACCTAAATTTTCTGCTTCGTATTTAAGTAAAGTAAATAATTTCTTATGGCCGCGGTGCACACCGTCAAAAGTGCCGATTGTTATAAAGGTTTTAGGCATTTTAAAATATCCTCTGCGGGCAAAGTTTTTATTTGCTCCGGTGTTATTGCACCGTCTAAATTATAATCTCCGATACTTAAACGGCGTAAACTTGCAAGATGCCCGCAAGTTCCCAAAAGTTCCGCAAGCATAACGCCGAGCGAACGGGCATAAGTTCCAATTGAGAAAAAAACATCAAAGTTAATTAAACCCTCTTGCATGGAAATATTTTCATATTTATAGACGGTAGTTAAAGTTTCCTTTTCAATATTTGCGCCTTCCCTTGCATGCGTATACATTGGTTTACCGCCCACTTTTTTTGCGCTAAAAAACGGAATTTTTTGTTTTATTTCCCCTGTTAATTTTTGCAAAGCATTTTGGAGTTCTGTTTCCGTTGGCATTTTATAAGGTAATTCTTTGGTAATTTCGCCTATTTTATCCCAAGTTGTTGTAGCTGTGCCGAGTTTTAAAGAAACGCGGTAAACTTTCGGTAAATGCAAAAATTCCGGTTGTTTTTTTGTAGCTTCGCCAAGCAACAAAAGAAGCAATCCGGTTGCACAAGGATCTAGAGTTCCGCTATGGCCTATTTTTTTGAAATTTAATTTACCGCGCAAAACATTTATGACATCATGGGAAGTCCAACCCTCTGTTTTATCTACAGGTAGCATTGCGCTTGTTATATTCATTTGAGATTGGAAACAGCCTTTTTAATTTCTTTGAGTAAATCTTTTTTTACCGTCTCAATTTTGGCACCGAGCAGTTTAAAACCGGCGGCCCTGGCATGCCCGCCACCACCGAATTTATAGGCAATTGCACTGACATCAATACAGCAGTTTTTTTGCCATGGTGTAAAACAAGTTTTTCAAGCGCACGCCCAAGAAGTTTAACTTCTTTATAAGATTTTGTGTTATATAGAACTTCGTTTATTGTATGAATATCAGCACCGCACTCTAGCATATAAGCGGAACATCGCAAAGCTTCTGCTGAAGTATTTGAATGCAAAAAACGCGCGGTATCCGTCACTAAACCGGTATATAAACAAGTGGCTTCTTTAGGTGTCGGTTTAACTTTTAAAAACTCAAAAAGCTGGACAATAATTTCAGCAGTAGATGAAGCATTCGGTTCAATATAATTTACGGTACCGTATTTTTCGCCTGTAATATGATGGTCCACATTCAAAATTTGTTTGGAAGATTTAAACAGTTCATCAAAATCTCCACCGCGTTTTTTGTCGGAACACTCGAGCAAAAACATTGTATCTATTTTTTGATTTTTGGGCATTTCTCCGAAGTGAACTATATCTAAATTAGGTAAAAACAAAAGGTCCTCACCCGGGCGATCCTTACTGTAAGCGTAGACTTTTTTACCAAGCCTTTTTAAAAGGGAAGTGACAGCTAATGTGCAACCCAAAGAGTCCCCGTCACAATTTTGATGCCCGGCAACAAAAAAATATTTACCGTTTTTAATTGCTTTTTTTAATTTTTTAAATTGGGTTAATCTATTCATGGTTTTGTTCTTTTTCAATTTTATCAAAAATTTCTTCCACACGCGCAGCCTTTTCAGGCGTATTATCTAAGATAAAATGAAACGAGGGTATACGTTTCAAATGCAAACGCGGCCTAAGCAAAGTGCCGATTCTGGTACGGAGTTCTTCAAAATTCCTCTCGGCAAGTTTCTTATCTGCGTCACTTCCGAAAACCGAATAATATACTTTTGCAGTTGCCAAATCTTTTGCAATTTTTACGGCGGTAATTGTAATAAAACCGGTAAAATGCCCGCTTGCAATCAGGCGGGTAACATGAGTGTTTATTTCATGCAAAAAAAGTTCTTCAAGGCGCTTTATTCTATCTATCATAATTATATTTTATCATTTTTATAAGGAGGTTGTGGCATTACTAATCTTTGCTGTCAAAGTCTTTTTGGTAAATTTTGATTTTATAGCCCCACCCCTAACAGCTCAGCCTTTGCAAGCAAAGGGGCGGGGAGTAAGCAGAGTAAATTCAATAAAACCAAACCATGCACCCAAACTCGGCAAGTATTTTTGAGGAAATTCTTGATTTTTATTTGACGACGTGTACCAAGGAGTAAAACGAACGGAGTGAGTTTGCGGTACTCTAGGAAAATGAAAATCAAAATTTACCAAAAAGACGCCACCGGCAAAGAATAGTAAATGCAAAAATTCCTACTTTTTTGCTATTATATAGTTATGTACTTCAATGACAATATAATTGTGCTACTCCGGCGACACTTTAGGGAACGCGACCGTATGGTAAGCGCCTATTCCTTAAACCATGGGCGTATCGTTTTGCGTTTCCCCGGCGTAAATAAAGAGGCCTCAAAACTAAAAGCCTTTAGCGAACCTTTTGTGAATTCGGAAGTACGCATTTATTTTAGAACTAATGCCAGCATAGGTTGTGCAACAGGGGGAGAGTTAACTACCGTCTACCCTAATTTAAGACGAAATGCTCATAAAACAAATTTGGCATTACACTTTTGTGAACTTATGCACCGCTTAACACCGGAACAAAACCCAAACCCAAATAAATTTTATTTACTTGAAAATTCCCTTTCAGAACTTGATAATTTTAAATTTAATGAGGCAGCTGCCCCTGCATTTCTGCTCCGATTAATGCAACTTAGCGGTTATGGTGTGGCAGAAAAACCATTGTTAAATATTCCATCTGAATTTTGGACTGCTTTACATAAAGAAAATTTACACAATTTAACTTTTAATACCACAGAAGATATTGTCTATTTAAACAAAGCGCGCTATGTTTGCAGACGGTTTTTAAACAAATATTTGACTTACCCTTTAAACACAATAAATGAACTTGATTTGACTATTCCTTTGGAAGAATCTTCCCGCGTTACAAGCCCGCAAGTACGTGAGGCCTTATCAGTTTTAGAAGAAGTTTTACAACCGGCTTAGAATTACATTGGATATATCGTCCACAAACCTGAAACTATTCCTTCCGGTGTAAACAAATTTGATGAGTATGTAACAGTTTGCTTATTCCATAAACTTTTACATAACTTTGTCGCCCGGCTACTATCATTTTTAGCCATGCAAGAGGGTTTAGGATTTGTTCTTACATTTGTCAGCCAACTAGCAAAACTATAATCAGTTTTACCACAAATAATAGTTGAATTATTATTGAGACCCAAAACACAACAATACATATTTCCATTTATGCGGCAAACATACCCATGAGCCACAACCTTTTTTTCAACATCATACGGAAAATCTATATCAAGAACACTAAAAGAACTAGCTGTTTGATTGGTTATAATATGATAACGAGTGTAAGAATCTGCAAGATCTTTTGCAGCAGAATATAATTTTGCAAACTCACTTTTATCTACTGCCAACTGATATTGCGGCAGGGCAATACCGGCTAAAATACCAATAATCAAAACAACAACTAATAACTCCAACAAAGTAAAACCTTATTTATATTAATATTTTAGAAAAAAAAAAAAAATGTCAACAGAAATTTGGACCTAGAAAAATTTCGGTAAAAAAACCCCCGTGCGCATAAGCAACACGGGGGTAAATAAATACTTCAAACAACTACTCTGAAACTTGTTTCTTGCTCTTTAAAATTACGAAAGTCAAAATTGCAAGTAAACAAATAACTATACACCAACCCCAAGCGGAAAGTTTGGTATATTCATTATTGTAAGCAACAATGATAGGTGCAACAATTACGGCTACCATGTTGACGACTTTAATCATCGGGTTCAAAGCCGGGCCGGCGGTATCTTTCAAAGGATCACCAACGGTATCACCCACAACACTTGCTTTGTGGCGTTCTGAGCCTTTACCCGTATTTTTTGCAATATCGCTGGGTTCGTCTTCAATAAGTTTCTTTGCATTATCCCAAGCACCGCCTGCGTTTGACATAAACACAGCCAAAAGCTGCCCGGAAACGATAATACCGGCTAAAAAACCACCCAAAGCTTCAACACCAAGTGAAAGCCCCACAAAAACAGGGGAAACTATACCGAGCAAAGCCAAAATGATAAGTTCCTTTTGTGCCGCAGCGGTGGAAATTGCAACCGTTGTACCGTAATCCGGTTTTGCTTTACCTTCAAGTATACCAAGCCCGAATTGGCGACGGACTTCTTTAACAATCAAACTTGCAGCACGCCTTACCGCATTAATTGCAAATGAGGAGAATAACCAAGGCACCGCAGCACCAATTAACATACCCACAAATACTACGGGGTTAGATACAACAATGCCGATATCCTTAAGTAAAGTTAAAGTTTGGTTTAAACCTTCTTTAGCCCAAGCTGCATTTAAAGCTGCTTGAACGCTACTGACGTCAACCATATAAGAACCGAACAAGCTGACTGCCGCAATTACCGCTGAACCGATTGCAACCCCTTTAGTGATTGCTTTTGTGGTATTACCTACACCGTCAAGGTCCGCCATAATTTGGCGTGCTTTTTTGGTATTTTCATCTTTATCGTCGTGCCAGGCCATTTCGCCGATACCGTTTGCGTTGTCTGCAATAGGACCAAAGGAGTCCATAGCAACATTGTTACCTGTTAAGGTAAGCATACCGATACCTGTCATGGCAACACCGTATAAGATAAAGGTAACTCTTTCAGCCGGGGTTAAACCGTCAATAGTACCAAAGATTAAAACTGAGGCAAAAATAGTTACGGCAATAACTAAAATTGACCAAACGGAACTTTCAAGACCAACGGCAAGACCGCTCAAAATCGTGGTAGCGGAGCCTGTATCGGTTGATTTTTTAACTTCGATAACAGGGGAGCCTGTCGTTCCTGTAAAGTGTTCGGTAATTCTATCAATAGCCATAGCCAAAAATACACCGATGGTAACAGCCAAGAAAGGCCTCCACCAACCGCCTTTTAAGCCTTGCAAGTAGAAGTAAGCAACAATGGCAAACAAAATAATTGAAATCGTTGCTGAAGTTGCATAACCTCTGAAAATTGCCTTCATGGCATTACCTTTTAATCCATCATCCCTAACGGCATAAGTACCGATAATTGAACAAAATACACCGATACCGCGCACTAAGAGGGGATAAACTATCCACTCATACATACCTGTTAAATGCCACAAAGAAAGACCTAAAATTAAGCCGGAAACGATGGTAACTTCATAAGATTCAAAAATATCAGCTGCCATACCTGCGCAATCACCAACATTATCGCCGACAAGGTCAGCCACAACTGCGGGGTTTCTGGGGTCATCTTCGGGGATACCGGCTTCAACTTTACCGACGAGGTCTGCACCCACATCAGCTGCTTTGGTATAAATACCGCCGCCGACACGCATAAACAATGCAATCAAAGTCCCGCCGAAACCAAAACCGAGCAAGGCATCCGGTGCGGCAACACCGAAGATAATAAAAATCAAAGTGCCGCCCATTAAACCGAGGCCGTCCGTAAGCATACCGGTGCAAGTACCTGCGCGGTAAGCTATTTTTAAAGATTCACCAAAAGAGCGTTTTGATGCAGCAGTAACACGAACATTTGCCGCCACTGCAATACGCATACCGATTTGCCCGACGAGTAAAGAAAATACAGACCCCAAAATAAAACTGCCTGCACGCCCAAAAGCGATAATCAGTTTTACTGTTTCATCACTGTAAGCGGAGAAACGAATTTTTGCTTCCGCTGAAACAGGAACGATATAAACCGATAAAAACAAACAAACTGTCAAAATACCGATCATTGGTAAAATCGATTTAAGTTGTTTGCGAAGGTAAGCATCAGCCCCTTCTTTAATGGCAGTCCAAACTTCCACCATTTTGCCTGTACCGGAATCATTAGCCATAACTTGTTTTTTAAGGAACAAGGTATACCATAGCCCGATAAGTGCAACCGCCAAAACGCCGAACATTGCATATTGTTCACTGACTTTTAAGGCGGAAATACCATACAACATGTCTAGCATACAACCTCCTAACATAAATTTACATCTTAATATAATGATACAAAATTATAAGATCTTTTGGGGGCTTTATTTTCCTCTAATGGCCTTTATGGTCTGAAGATGTTGATGATAAGTCTTGCTGAAAATATGGCGGCCTGTTTTATCGGCTACAAAATAAAGGGCCTCAAAATCAGGGGTTGGGTTCAAAACCGCTTTGACGGAATTTGCACTTGGGCTTGCTATCGGCGCGGGCGGCAAACCGGCATAACGGTAAGTGTTATAAGGGGAATCATATTTTAAATCGCCGTAAGTTAAACCCTTTTTCCAATGTCGTTGTTCATTTAAATTATAACCTAAGGCATATTGCACAGTTGGATCTGCTTCCAAACGTTTGCCTATTTTAAGGCGGTTTAAATACACTGCGGCAATTTTTGGGCGCTCATCGTTATAAACAGCCTCTCGTTCCACTATGGAGGCAAGGGTAATAATTTCCTGCTCCGTTAAATTTGTTATGTTTTGGGGGGAATTTATAATCGGCAAAATATTTTTCTCATATTCCTGATACATCACTTTTAAAACTTCCAAAGGTGGCATATTTTTTGGGAGTTTATAAGTGGAAGGAAACAAAAAACCTTCGGCACTAATGCGTTTGGCCTCATTTAAAAACATATCTCTGTCTGCCAAGATACCCTGCTTAAAAAGTTCATCGGCAATTTCTTCAAGCCGCCAACCTTCTAAGATTGTCACTTTATATGTAGGAGTACCGGAATCATTAACCAAATGCCAAATAGCTTTTATGGAAGATATTTCTTTATTTAATTCAAAAGTGCCACTTCTTAAAAGCTTATCAGCCCCACTCATTTTAAGCCATACGCGGAAAACTAAAGTGCTTTTAATAACACCGTTTGATTTTAAAATTTCGGCAATTTGTTTCGGTGGCGTTCCTTTTGGGATTTCGACAATTACAGGTGCGCCTTCGTGGTTTAAATAATGGCGCACAAAAAAGTAGGAACCTATCCCGCCTGCTAGCAAAACACCTAAAAGGGAAAAGAGAAATATCTTTTTCATTACTTCACTAATTTTATAAAGTTCTTTTTGCCTACTTGTAAAACAGCTTCACCGTCAAAATTAACAGGGCCTTCTTCAAGTACTTTTTCGCCGTTTAATTTAACACCGCCCTGCATAATTAAGCGCCTTGCTTCATTTTTGCTTTTGGCAAAATTTGCCGCTAAAATTACGCCGACATAAGTTTGATTATTTGCATTTAATGTAGGTAAATCAGTCGGCAATTCTTTTTTGGAAAACACTTGTTCAAAATTTTCAAGTTCTTTTTGGCCGGCTTCAGTACCATGGAAACGGGAAGTCAAAATTCTAGCCAAATTCTTTTTTGCGGTCATCGGGTGCATGGCTTTAACGGCTGCTAAATCTTCGGCAGTTAAAAGCTCATAATACTGCATCATAAGTTCGTCGGAAATTGACATTACTTTACCGAAAATATCTTTTGGCGCATCATTTATACCGATATAGTTGCCGTAAGATTTTGACATCTTTTTAACCCCGTCAGTTCCTACGAGCAAAGGCACAGTCATAACAACTTGCGGCTCTTGCCCGTTATTTTTCTGGAGTTGCCTGCCAACGAGTAAATTAAAAATCTGGTCCGTTCCGCCGAGTTCCACATCAGCTTTTAGGGCAACACTGTCTTGCCCTTGGAATAAGCTGTACATAACTTCCAAAACGGAAATCGGGTTACCGGCTTTCATGCGTTTTTTAAAGTCGTCGCGTTCAAGCACTTGCGATAATGTAACTTTGCTTAAAGTGCCTAAAATTTCTTTGGTGGTAAAGAAGGGGTTAAGCCACTCGCTGTTAAAGTGAATTTCGGTTTTGCTCGGATCCAAAACTTTAAAAGCTTGGTCGGTATAAGTTTTGGCATTTTGTTTGATTTGCTCAGGCGAAAGCATCGGGCGCGTTGTATCGCGGCCGGAAGGATCACCGACGGCAGCAGTAAAATCACCGATAACCAAAACCGCCGTATGCCCCATATCTTGGAAGGCACGCAATTTTGTTAAAACCACACTGTGGCCGAGGTGCAAGTCTGCACTTGTTGGGTCTGCGCCCAATTTGATGCGGAGTTTTTTACCGCTGTTTAATTTTTTTTCAAGTTCCGCGCGGCTTATGAGGTCAACGCAACCGCGGGTTAGCAAATCGATATCCATAATTACCACCTTTTACAATATACAGATATTTTAGCATTTTAATAGGAATTCTGCAGTTTATGACTTTTTTTACCAGCTAATTCTTTTTGGTAAATTTTGATTTTTTTACTCTTAGAGTACTGAGGGGCGCTACGCTACTGTTCTTCTTGGTACTCATTGTCATAGTAAAATCAAATTTTTTTAAAAAACACTTGCCAAATGGACTCGAATAATTTTAATTTATACTAAAGTGATTAATAATAGATATCAATTTTTGTAGTAATAATAACAGTTTGTCTCACTATTACAATATCTATTCCCGCCATTTGTTTCTTTTTTACAAAAATTATCTAATTTGTCAAATATACTTTCATTAGATGAACTAAAACTACATAGAATATGGTTAGAACATACCCGATAAACTAAAGTAGAATATTTTTTATTATAAGCATTGATACAGTTCCCATTACGATAATATTCACTATTAGTATCATTTATCTCAATATCCAAATAAGAAAGTTCTGCAGGATATTGATCATTTATCAAATAGTATCTTTGCATCGCTGAAAATATTACTGTTGCATTTTGTTTTAAGGTAGAGTATCTGGACTTCAAAACCGCATATTTATACTGCGGCAATGCAATAGCGGCAAGTATGCCAATAATTATTACAACTACCAAAAGTTCCAATTTGGACCTAGAAAAATTACTAGTATAAAAAACAAAAATTAAAATTTACAGAAAAGGCGCCACAGAAATAAAATAACAACTGCAGATTTTCTATTAATCAAGCATGTTTAAAATGCGGGCAACCGCATCTTCTTTATCATGCTTAATTTCAAAAAAGCGTTTGTAGGCAGTAAGTAAAGCTTCCTCGTCAAAAGAAACTTTTTGCAAAAATTTATTGACAATTTCTTCCACCTGTTTTTCATTTAAACCTTGTTCAAAAAGTTCAAGCGCAACAGTTGTGGCTTTGGGGGGATTTTTACCGTTAAGCTCATCAATTAAATAGGCAAGCGCGGCACAATAAGCCGCACCGTCATTTTTATAAAAAATATAAGGTTTTAATTTAAGGCGGAAGAACTCTAGAACTTCTTCTTTACTTTGTTGGCCGCTGTATTTTTTAAGGGCTTCAATTCTAAGAGGGTCTTCCCCGAGTTTGGCACTGTTTTCTTTTCTGTATAAAGCCTGTGCATAACCTGCCTTATATGGAATTTTACCAAGTAAAATTTTAATACCGATATCCGCATTTTCCTTATAACTTTCGGTAAACGGTAAACTTTCCAAAAGGGTCTTAAACTCATGCCCAACATCCATTAAACTTTTTTTACCGTAAAATTTTAGAGCAAGTTCATCTTGATGCCCTACAAAAAAAGGAACTTTGGTAAGCGCCTTCATATAATTTAATTTATTTTGTTTGATATGGGCCTGGTTTACGGCGTTATTAAAAATTTGTTCCTTACCGTCTTTTAAAATTTTAACGGCAAGGGCTAAATTTTCATAAGGTTCTTCTTTATAAGGCAAGCGCATTAAAATTGCTTTAAAGATTTTTTGCACCTCACCTTCAGGCAAGTTTAAATATTTAAAATAAATAACTTCCAAATCTTCTAAGTTTAAAGAGTAGGGGAAAGTATTATATAAATTAAGAATCGGGACAAGTTCTTCTTCGGTAATTTCAGCAAGAAGCACTTTTGCGGCGAGTTCTTCTTTTTTTCTGAAGTTTGGCGCAAATTCTCTAATTTTACGGAGTAAAGGTTTTAAATCTTTTTTAAGTTCATTTGCGCCTTCAAATGCATAAACCTGATATAAATTTCTAAAGGTTATTAATGTAATATTTCTGGAATTATACAATTTATTTAAAAATTTTAAATTTTCTTCTGCTATTACTTTTAGAACCGTCTGAGGAAGAGGTATCCTTTCAAGCAAGCTGTCCACCGTGTGCGGTTCGGGCATATCTTGTACCAAGATCTTGCTTGAAACTTGCCCGTAAACATGATTTAGTAAGTCATAATACCTCTTATCTAAAGATACTTGATTTGCTAACTCTTGCAATATTTGTTGGGCTTTAAGAACTTTTATTTTTTTGGCTATACAAAGCTTACTTTGCCTAAAAAGCAAAACATTAATTATTAAATCATCTTCATCTTGTAAATTAAAATTTTGTTTTAAGGAATCTATCTCTTTTTTAAGTTCTTCTTCCGTTAAAGAGTTGTTATACAAAAGCTCGGCAAGCAAATAAACATCTGCTTTAGGAAGTAAGGTTTTTAACTTTTCGGAACTTAAAGTTTCTGGTGACATAACTTATCTATTTCTTTGCACGATTGGTTTAATTTAATTTTTAAATTTTCATCTGTAACATAAGGCAAATTTGTTTTAATATTTTCGCCGCAGCATTTTAAAGCGGCAATAAGTAAAATATGCGCACATAAAATATCTGAGACGATAATTTTAGCAATTTTACCCTCAATTTCCCCAATTATTTTCAAAAGTTCCTGTACTTTTTGCGCAGTTATAAGAGGAACTTCCGCCGCATAAATTTGCGCTTTTGCAAGCTTTTCCGCGTCAATATTTATTTGTTTTTTAAGGTTTATTACTTCCAAATAGGCTGCCGCATCTTCCGCAGTTAAATTTTTAAAATCATTTCTATAATTTTCTATTTTTGCGACGTAAGGGGTTAAGAAATCTTTATCGGATTGCGGTGTCGCTTTTCGCTTTATTGTAACGCCGACGGACATCAAAGTCAAAGCAGCACCCATAGCAGCATTCAAAGCAGCGGCACTGCCACCGCCGGGTACGGAACTTTTGTCTGCCAAAGCATCAATAAAACAATTCGCGCCTTCTTGCCAGGTTACCATATTTTACCGCTCTCCAAATCAGAATATTTTTTTATTTTGAACATTTTAAGACGGTCTTCATCAATCCCCGTTCTGCTAAAAAACACGTGCTCTATTGCAGTTGCAGGGGTAATGTATGCACCTTTTTTAATACCCTTTGGGTCCGCTTTCAAAACAAGCCACATTAAAAATAGTTCTATATCTTTAAAATTCTTGACTTCAAGTTCTGCTGCTGCGCGGAGGAGCTTTGCCTTATCTGCCAAATTCCCTTCTAAAACAACGGCATTATGGTAACCGTTTTCTTTGGCAGCCATTACATCATGGTGAGTGTCACCAATGATAAAAATATCATTGATATCAAACTTGGTTTTAAAATGCTTTTCACAACTTTTTACACCAAGGGCTAAAAGTTCAGGACGGTTTTCAGTCATCATTCCAAAACCGCCGTAAGTAAAGGAAAAATATTTATCAAGCCCCGCCGCTTTTAGTTTAAGTTCCGCACTTTGAGGGGTATTACCTGTTGCCAAGGCAACTTTAACTTGGGGATATTTTTTAAGTATTGCCAAAAATTCTTTTATGCCGGGCATAAGTTTAAATTTACCGGCTTTTTTAAGCTCAGAAATTTCACGCGGTAATTCTGCGATATAAGCTGTAAATATTTTTTTAATTTCCGCCTTCGTCGGTTTTTTGCCTTTTAAACAAGTATAAACATAACTAAAATTATAAAGGTCCGTCCTGCCGGATAGATTGCTTTCTTCAAAAACAGGGCATTTTTTATAAAGTTTTTGCATGGCCCGTTTTAAAGCTTTTATACCAAGCCCTCCGCAATTTAAAAGTGTTCCATCAATATCAAATAAAACTAATTTCATTTTGCTACCTCTGATTTTGTATTTTTCTTAATAATATTATTAACCATATAAGCGCCGCCTAAAGCGAAAATGACACCTAAGGTTTTTAAAATCGTAATTTTATCATACCCGAAAAGTGCAGAAAGAATATAAGTAAAAACCGGGTAAGTTAATATTAAAGTTGTTGCTTTTGAAAGGTCCATACGGCGTATAGCAATGTACCAAAGATAATTGCCGTAAATATAAAAACCAATACCCATAAACAAAACGGAAACTACTGTTTGCCAGCAAAGGGTAATCGTAGGCTGAATATCAAAAAAAATTAAAAGATAAGTCAAAGGAATTGAAAAAATAAAAGCATAAAAGGCACGTGCGACAGTTATGAAATGTTCCGTAAGTTCGGGGGGGAGTTTCTTCGCCAAAATATGCCCTACCTGAAACATCCACGAAGTACAAACAATAAGCAAATCCCCTTTCATTTGAAAATTAAATTTATTTGCTTCAAGTAAAATAAAAATTACACCTAACAAAACAAAAAAAGTACCGAACAATTGTTTAGCAGTCGGGCGTTCACCTAAAAATATATAAGTTAAAAGTAAGGAATATAAAACTTCCGTTTGATTTAAAATAGAGGCATTGGCCGGCGTAGTATAATTTAGCGCAATCATAATACAAAGAAAAGGAAAAGCAGAGGAAAAAAACCCAAGCCCTGCCAGATGCAATATGAGCTTTTTATCAAATAAAATCTTCCACATTTTATGTTTTGTCAAATAAGGGATATAGCAAAGCACAGGTATACCTGTTGCAAACAGCATAAGGACTGTGGGCGAAATATGCCCTGTTTTAAGTTTACCGACAATAGGGTAAAATACTGTTATGGCAAGTGATAGCCATAAAGCTGTTAAGGGTGAAATCTTCATATATAAATTATACCAATTATATAACCTTGTTGTCTTAAAGATAATACTACACAACCCTCTTGACATTTAGCTCAGATATTTGATACATTCGTATCAGACAGGGGAGTCGCCAGAGTAAATTTTGCATACGCAAAATTATTTTAGGAGTATTATGGACGATATAATGTCTTCCCTTCACGAGTTAAGGCAAACACTTGACTCTAAAATTTCCTCTTGCATCACAGAAGAAAAAGCCCAAAAAATTATCTCAGACTTAATCAATAAAGTTCACCCGGCACAAAGCAAGGCTGTTTTGCCTACCACCGAAGATGCCTTACTTGAAAGATTTGCTGCTTTTGCCGCAAAAGGTAAATTTGCACCGGAAAAACCTTGGACCAGTGAATACGGCCGCAAATTCGGCAATATGCGCAATTTCTTACTTGCCGCAAAGAATAACCCGACCTTTGTTGAAGGTCAAAAAACAGTTTTAAGCGAAGGTACAAACAATGTAGGCGGTTATTTGGTGCCGACGGAATTTTCAAATGAAGTCATCCGCTTAATGAGCGATGCAAGCCCGATTATGCAAATTGCAAATATTTTGCCTATGTCTGCTTGGAAAAGGCAAATCCCCAAACAACTCACCAATTTGCAAGTCGGCTGGGTTGCTGAAAGCGGTACAAAAACAATTTCAAACCCGACCTTCGGACAAATTGAACAAACCGCAAAAGTTTTAGCAACAGTTATCAAATGCACCGATGAACTTATCCGCGACAGTGCAATTAATTTAACACAATTTTTATCTGAAATCGTTGCCGAAGCCATGGCCCTTGAAATTGAACGCGTTGCCCTCTTAGGCGATGGTTCAACTGATCCTTTCTACGGCGTTTTAAAGACTTCAGGTGTAAATGCAGTAAGCATGGCCTCAAGCACTGTCAGCTTTGACGATATTTCGAACTTAATCTTCAGCTTAAACGAAACACAAGCAAAAGACGGGGTTATCGTCTTATCACGCGCAGGCCTTGCAAAATTAATGCAACTTAAAGACTTAAAAGGCCAATATGTATGGTGCCCGCCATCAGCTTCAGGCCCGGCAACAATTTGGAATGTTCCTTATGTTGTTTGCTCGCAAATCCCGAACGAAGTAACAAGCGCAAGCACCTTAACCGGTGGGGATAAAACTATCGCTTTCTTCGGCCGCTTTAACAAGAACCTCTTAATCTCACCCAGAGAAGAAATGACGGTTAAAGTGTCCCAAGATGCTGCCGCATGGAATTCCACCGACAGCTCTTTAGAAAGCGCATTTATGACGGATCAAACTTGGTTACGCTTCACACAGGCTTTATCAATCAATGTAACTTACGGTAATGCCTTCAGTTATTTACTTTTTAAATAGTTTATTTTGGCCTTGCGTTAAACGCGCAAGGCCATATAAGAGAGGTCAAAATGTCTTTACCCACAACTGCAGCAACCACTTTGGAAAATTGTAAAAAATACCTAAATATCGGCAACAGCGATACTTCAAAAGATGAATTAATTGAACTTTTAATTGAAGCCGCTACTAATGCCGCGGAAGAATATTTGGGCCGCAATATCGTAACCCGTCAAATAAGCCAGGAGCCTTATGACTGCACAAATTCAAAAAGCAAATATTTGCAACTTAAACAATACCCTGTAACAACAATAACAACTATTATTGAGGACGGCGAAACTTTAGACACTACCGCCTTAAAAATAGATAATTCAAACGGTATTATAAAGCGCAATATTTTTTGGAAAGGTGCTGTTTTGGTTACTTACACCGCAGGGCTTGCAACGAATACCCTAAGCGTACCCAAAAATATACAGCTTGCGATTTGGCAATGGGTATCTTACTTATTAAACACCCAGGAATCTCAAGGCATAAACAGTGAAACTTTAGGCGATTATTCCGTAAATTATTTAGAGCAAAACCAAGAAATTCCTTCCACCGTTGCAAGCCTTCTTGAAGGCTACAGAAGAATTGATTTATAAGAGGTTAAAATGTCACTTAAAAAACTTTTAAACAAAACCTGCAAAATAAATCAAATAACTTATACACAAGCCTCAGCAAGCGGACAGCAAACAGTTACTTCTACAGTTTTGGAGAGCTCACTTCCTTGCCGCTTAAGAACAAGAAGTGTCAGCGAACGCAAATACTCTTTACCTGCTTATGCTTTAGCAACACACTCAATTTACGTACAGGCAAAGAGCAGTTTATATGGCAAAAAACTTTCAGTAGAAATAGAAAATAACACTTATGATGTTATCGGACTAATCAATATGGGAGGGGAAGAACGCTTGTTTTGCCTTTATGCGGAGAGGAGGGGTTAATGTTTTGTCCACAAATAAATTGCCAAAGCACCTTGCTTAAAACAAATATTAAACAGGCAAATAAAAAGTTTGAAACTTATCAAAAAACTTTAATTAATGACCTTGCCACCAAAATAAAAAGGAGTTTATATTTTCTTTTAAGTACGGATGTTGAAAAAGTAAACGGCAAAACTTTACGTTCAAAAGCCGGCGAAGCACCACGTATGGAAAGCGGTAATTTACGTTCAAATATTGATGTAAAAATTTATACTTCCGGCAAAAGTTTAGGTTTAGAGGCCGGTGTTTTTAACGGTAAAGCGCCCTATGCAAAAATGCTTGAATATGGTACTGTGCATATAAAACCGCGCCCTTTTTTACGCCCGATTTTAAGCCAATACAAACAAGTTTTGCAAAAAAATTTACCTAAAGCGGAGGATTTATTTTTATGATAGCACAAGATATTTACACTTACTTAGTTTCAGACAGCACCTTACAAATCGCTTTAAACGCAACCGCAACAGATACTAAAATTTACCCCAATTATGCACGCTTATCTTCTAGGCTGCCTTTTATAGTCTACCAAAGCACTAACACAGGTGGCACGCAAGATGAAGTTCTAAACGAAGAAGATTTAAGCATAATAATTACTTCAGACACTTATGCAACAACAGTTGCCATAAGTTATATAGTAACTGCTTTGCTAGATTTGACGGAAACACAAATACCGTCTGAAACTTACAATATTTACTATTCCAAAAAAACCGGCGGCAATGATTATGCCGACGATTTAGGCCGCCATGTACGCGCCTTAAATTTTACTTTTAAATTCAATAAAAAAACTAATACCGGCAATAATACCGGCAACGACAGCGAAGAAGAAAACAACAACGAAGAAAATAATAATGGAAATTAATAGAGAGGAAATAATATGTCATCACCAACAAATATAGTAGTAGGGCTTGCCGCGGAAGGCACGCTTAAAATCGCTTCTTATGGCACTGCAGAAAGCAGCGCAACCGACTTAGGTTTTATCAAAGGCGGTATCACCATTGAACACGAGGAAACTTCTTATGACATTAAAGTTGACCAAGTGCTTGCAAGTATCGCTAAAGTTACCACAGAAGAAGCTTTAAAAGTTAAAGTCACTTTAGCGGAAGCAACCCTTTCAAATATTGCTCTTGCTTTAGGGGCAGGTACACCGGCAAATAATGCTTTGGAATTTGGCGACAAAACACAAACCGCTTATTACACCTTGTATGCAAATGTTAAAGGTGCAAACGGCGCAAGCAGAAAATATACTTTCTGGAAATGCCGCCCCAACGGTAAAACCGCCCAAAGCTATAAGCGCGACGGAGAAACTTTAATAGAAGTGGAATTTGATGTCTTAGCAGATACCACTAAAGACCAAGCAAAACGCTTTGGAAAAATCGAAGATACTTCTGCTGCTTAAAAGGGCCCCTCTCAAAAGAGGGGGAAAAAATATGAAAACAATAGATATTTTATGCCCGCCCGAGCGGCAAATTAAAATACTCGGTAAAACCATAAATATCCGCCCTCTTTCTTTAAAAGAAGCCATAAATTTAGGGCGTATACTTGGCCAAATAAGATCCGAAGTACAGGCAAGTTTAAAAGACGAGAAACAAAACCCTTTCTTAAAAATTCTAGAACTTGCCGGCACCAATAAGACTAGGGAAATTCTAGATATTTTTACGCATCACGAATTTAAAGATATAGCAAATTTGGAAGATAAACTTTCCCTTATTGAACTAAGCAATTTAGCTTTAGCTTTAACGGAAGTTAATGATTTTAAGCAAATAATGCTAAATTTTCGGACAGCGCTGAAAGCAATAAACAATTAGACGCTCTTTCCAGCGCAATATTTTTTACCGCGTCTTTTTATGGTTTTACCGTAGATTATATTTTGGCCCAAAGCCCGATGTGGCTCCTTGAGGCCTGCCGTTACGCTACAAAAGGCTACAAAAAGAAAACAGCCCCTGTTACCGACGGCCAATTATCTCTTATAGGAATAAGCAAATGAACGATAATGCAAATTCATTTTTTATAGAACTTTCCACTTTGTTTGACCCTACCGGCTTTGATGCCGCACAAAATAAACTCACACAAAGTGAAAGTTCTTTTAATACCTATTTTAAAAATTTAGAAGATAAAAGTTCAAATTTTACTTCATTATTTGAAAGTTATTCCTCTAAAGCAAGTGCAAATTCTCTCACAGCTTTTAGCAATTTCTTTGATGTGACTTCCAAAAGTTTTTTGGATATGGAAAATTTATCAAAACAAATATTTTCCTCCATAGCAAATTCGGCAATGTCTGCTTTTAGTAATTTTGCTGCAAATGCACTTTTCGGCGGTTTGTCAGGCGGAACTTCGCTTTTTGGAGGTTTGCTGGGCAGCCGCAGAAGCGGCGGAGCAATAAATAAAACCGGTGCCTATTATTTGCATGAGGGGGAATTTGTTTTGCCGCCGGAAATTGTAGAAAGTATACAAAATAACCCTACCCCAAACACACAATCCAATGCACAGGAAAGTATTATAAATATCACTTTAAACAGCCCCATCACTATTAACGGGAATCAAGATTACCCGTTAAATGCAAGGGATCTGTGTGAAGAAATAGCTTCTGCTACACGCCGCGGCGTAAGTTGGGCAGTTGAGCATGCTAAAATTTCTTATAAAATCGGCAAACAACGCAGCCAGGAGGCTTCTTTATGAGTATTAGCTGTATAGAAATTTTAACCCCTAATTTGCTTGAAAATGCTACTTTAAGCGAAAGCGGAAATACAAAAACTTATACATTTTCCAGCCAAACTGCTGTAAATAAGATTATAATAAAAAACAGCAATTTAACTGCACTTACTATTGATTATAAAGCTACCACTGAAGGTGACTTTTCCACAATTTCGGCAACTGTGGAAAGTTGTGGGCAAGATTTTATTTTTACTTTCCCTTCCATAGTAAATATGCTTATACTTAAACTCACTTTTACTACAAGCGGTACTTTAAGTATAGGTAAAATTATTGCTGCAAAAAACCTATTAATTTTAAGTGAAGTTCTCAGCACTTTAAGCGGCAATATTTATGCCCGTGAAGGCCATCATTATTTGTCAAACGGTGCTTTGATTAAATGGAAAGATTTTAGTAAATTTAACCTCAATTTAAACCTAGAAAATATAAGCGCTACCATTAAACAAAACCTTGAAAATATTTTAAAAAATAATACTTTTTTAACTTATATTTTTTACGGTAATTTTGATACAACTGTCAACGGGGAATATGCTTTAAGCCATACACCGTTTTTTAATTTAGACAGACGGCGTGCTTTATACAAAACCACTTTAAATTTGCTTGAGAAATAACTATGAAAACACTTTCCCAATCTTTAATAAACGCCTTAAACAGCCAAGAACCTATATATACAAAAAAATTTTTACTGTATACGCGCACTTGGCAGGAAGAAACGGAAACTTATACTTTTTCCGCCGCACAAGATATAACAAAATATATTTTGGAAACTTCAAAAATAAAGTGGAAATTAGATAATGAAGGTTATTCAGTTTGGAATAATGCAGTCTTAAATTTAACTTTAAGCAATCCAAATAATTATTTTGACGAATCAAATATTTTTTGGGCCGGTGCAAAAATTGAAGTTTATATTAGCGCAAAAACCACCGCTAGCACGACAAACGAAGAACTAAAGCTATTCCAAGGCTTTCTTTTAGAAGGCCCTGTTTACGATAAAGAAAACAGAACTTTATCTCTTTCCTTAACAGGAGAATTAGCCTTACTTGATACTTTTAGCGCCCAAGAATTAACCCAAACAGAAGAACTAGAAAGTTTAACCCCAACAGTTGAAAGCCCCACAAAAAAATTTACCACACAAAATAATACCGTCAGTGAAATTGTTGCCTTATATCAAGGGGTAACGGAAGAAGGGGTAGAAAACGCAACACTTTTAAAAGCCCACAACGACTATACTGTTTCCAACTTAAGTCAATACAATAAACCAGCAACAATTACCCTAAATATTGACTTACCGCAAGACAATAGTTTATGGTGTACATACCGCTATTATTATACCGATAAAACCTGTGAGTGGATTGCCGGTAAAATTGCCGATATTTGTTCCGCACCTTCCAGGCAAATTGACCCTGTATTTTATTCTTCTAGCATTGAAGCAAATTACAGCTGTCCGACGTATAATGAATTCAGCGAAGGAACTTTAAAGGCTTTAACTGTAAATAATAACTCTCTGCAACTTGAAGATAATTTCTTAAAAAATACTGATTATAGTTGGACAACACTCTCCGCACCGAGCAATCAAACTATAACCGTTACACCTTCCTCAATTTTAGTTGTAGGACCGGCAATGATGCCACAAGGAAGCCAAGCTGTTTTCCGTGCGCCGGCAACGCAAGCTTACGGCACTTGGGAAGCAGAAGTTTCCGTTCCTGAAGAAGGAGATATGTATCAATACAATTATTTTATTTCCTCCTCTAATAATTTGGCAAATACAAACGGTTATGTACTTTCTTTTGACTACGATTATGATTATATATTTTTTGACTTGAGCCGTATTACAAACGGGCAAACGGTGTTTTTAAAAGAATGGTATTACCAAACATCACGTTATATGCATCGCTTTCGCTACCGCATAAGCAGAACTCCAAACGGCACTTTTAATCTCTGGTTCAAAAATATTACAAGTGACAGTGCCTGGGTAAATGCCATCGGCGGGGCCTACCAGGATAACACTTATACAACGTCAAATTACCAATTTTTCAAAATGACAGGTTACGGGGGGAATAATGTTTACAATTACCAAACAAGCCCCTTAGCTGCAACGGGCAGCGGAACTTTAAGCCCAAGCGGCACTTATTTAAGCCCCGTAATATCTGCAGGAACGAATTTTAAAAATTGGTGTAAACTTACCTTCCAACAAACTTTAAATAACGGTAGCGGTACTTTTTATATGCGTTTTAAAGATGAAAATGAGGCCAATTGGTCCGCCTGGGCAAGTATAACAAACCAACAAAGTTTAACTTCAATAAAAAACTGTGCTCAAATTAAATGGGAAGCCCAAAGCAACAGTGCCCAAACCCAAAGCCCCATTTTAAACAGTTTTGTTTTGACTTGGGAAATAACCGGTGTAAATATTGAGGTAGTAAGCACAAAAGATATGTCCTGCTTAGATATTATGAAGGAACTCGCAACTTTAAGTGGATATCAAATCGGCTTTGACAGTAACGGCAAATTCTTATTTTTAAACCGATCTTTAAACAGTACTCCAAGCTTGACTTTAGAGCTAAAAGACATCATAAGCCTTGAAGGTTTGGACTCCGGCCTAAATAAACTTTACACCCGCATTAAAGTACAATTCGGTGAATTTTCCTATACAGTCGATCCTCTTACTTTAGGGGAAGCCCGCCCAAATATTATTGATAAATACGGCGTTAAAGAGCTGTCCCTAAGTTCTGCTTTTTTACCCGCACAAAACGCCAATTTGGCACGCGCAGCGGCCCCTGATATTTATACACGTGCCTGTACAAAAAAACAACGTATAGCCTTAATATGTAAATTTTTACCGCAAATTGAACTTGGCGATATTCTGCAAATAAATTATTCCCCGTTTATAACACTGACCGCCCAAGTGGAAGGCTTAGAATTTGACCTTACTAATTGGCAGCTTAGGCTTGATTTAACGGAGATTTAACATGCAAAGCGTTTTAACTTCAAAACAAATAACTAGCACTTTACCCTTCCTTTTTAAAATCAGTTTAACTATAAAAAATTTGATTTTTATTTTAGCGGCTTTACTTTCTTTTATTTTATGGTTTTCTACCACTTTACAAACACCGGCACGCCTTGAAAAAGTGGAAGAAACTTTACACATATTTGCCACCCGCCAAAGCAAACTTGAAGGGGAAGTTAATTTAATCTCGCAAGATACAAAAATTATAAAAAATATTTTACTAAACAGGAGTAATAAAAATGATAAATAAAATAATAAATTTTGCAAAAAAGGCAAAAGATTTTCTAAAAAACAAAAAAGTTTACTTAGCAGCAACCATAATAATTTTACAAGCTCTTTTGACTTATATTGAACAACTTATTTCTTTTAACGGACTTACCGATTTTATTATATGGTGCAAAAATTTGGCTTCTAATGAGGCTACTATACATTTACTTGAAGGCCTTGGTCTTTTCGGTCTTCGCACTGTTATAGGCAATAAAACGAGCGATAAAAACACTGATAATAAAAACGAAGTAAAAAAATAATTTTACCACCTTATAGGGTTTTCTCCTTGTAAAAGCGTTTCTTACTTTTTCTAAACGCGCCCTATAAAATACCCCCGTGTTAAAACTCTAATACGGGGGTTTCATTTAAATTAAGTTTTAGAAAGCATACGGATTGGTTTCTTCGTCCTCATAAGGATTTGAAGGCATGGGGGAAGATGTTTCCGCATCCTTTACATTATTAATGT
>CADAFA010000017.1 GCA_902787065.1 uncultured Elusimicrobium sp. | reverse complement strand
AGTTCGTTTTAGAATTTCTCTTATAATTATAAATGGCCTTCACTTTGTATTTTAGTGCAAAGTTTTTGTTGTATAAAATTTGAATTATGTGCAGAACAGGATAATTTGTTACTTGATTGCCCTACACCCAAATAATATGGGGCATTATTCTGATAATCGGTAACACCTTCTTTTACTCTATGAGCAACAGCTTTAGCTCCACCACTTCCGAAATTAGGTGCATATATAAAATATTTTGTCATAACCCTATTACCCGATAAACCTGTTTGTGAGCTATCTTTTACTTCCCCCAATATATCAATATCCAATTTATCTATTTCATCAACAGTTGCATATCTGCCGTTAATCATATAAAATCTTTCATTTGCTTCTGCTATGACTTTTAAATTTACAATTGCCTCTTGCATAATTGATTTTTCTACTGCTTCCTTATACTGCGGTAAGGCAATTGCAGCTAAAATGCCGATTATCAAAACTACTACTAAAAGCTCAAGTAAAGTAAAACCTTTTTTGTTATTTACCACACAGGGTATTTTTATTTAAGTACAATATATTATACAGAAAAAAAAAAAAAAAGCAAGTCAAATGCTTTTTGCGACGAATAAAATGAATATTTAAAAAGGAAGCGAGATAAAACTCCCCCTATTTATTTAGGGGGATTTTTATGTTTTTAGAGTTTTAATAAATCGGGTAATAGGTGTCTATTTTTTCTCTGTCAGTTAAAGAAGAACAAACTTTGTCCCCGTCTTCACTACCATCTAAGACTTTACACATTATAAAATCTTTATTATACTCGGCAACTAATTCATAGCCTTTGTTTAATATAGAGCTACCATCTGCCCTTTGGGCTTTGGCTTGCTTATTGTCAGAATCAAGACTATATTTAAAATATTCCGTATAAAAAGAAGACTGCGTAGAGTCGAAATTTTTAATAGCGGGCTCAAAATCATTAATATCACGGAAAGTTGTGCCATACTCTTCATAATTAATAAAATGCTTTTGTTGCGCCGCTTGGATTGTACCAAGCATAGTAACAGCTTCACTTGCCCGTGCGCGTTCTATGGAGCTTCTATAAGAGGGGTAAGTCATCGCAGCAAAGCCGGCAATAATAACAACAACTATCAAAAGTTCCACTAAAGTAAAACCCTTTTTATTCATTTTAACCTCTCTTTTTTAATTTACCTAAGTCAGCTGTTTTAAATAAAACCATTTTAACTTTTGTAAGTAATGCAAGACGGTTTTGTTTAATTTCTTCTTCTTTTACATTTACCATTATTTTAGCAAAAAAATCTTCTAAAGGCTGTTTTAAGGCGGAAAGATTTTTAAGCTCCGTTGCAAAGTCCTGTGCTTTAGGCAAATTATCAACTGCTTTATTTAAATAAATCTCTTCTTGTTCTTTAAGCAAAGATATTTTTAAAGCAGGTAAATTTTGCGATGCTTGTTTTAAAATATTGGCAACACGTTTAGCTGATTCCGCTACCGCTTGTAAAGTTTCGCTTTTTAATTGCTCGGCTAAAATTGCGGCATTTGCTAAAACAATATTAAGCGGCATATCAAAATTTTTGACTGCTGAAATAATATCTTCAGGTATTTCTTTTTCTTCTAAAATATTTTGCAGGCGCTGCCATAAAAATTCAGGCAGTTGAGCAAGCTGGTTATTTTCACTTTCCGGCAAATTCTTTGAAGAAAGCTCCGCTAATTGATTAATGCTTAAAGGCCAATTGTTTGCAAGCACAATTCTGACTGCGCCCATAGCCTGACGGCGTAAAGCAAAAGGATCTTGACTGCCGCTTGGCACTTGGCCGGCTTTAAAATTAGCCGCCAAAGTATCAAGTTTACCTGCCAAACTTACCAAAGAACCAACCTTTGTTTTAGGCAATTCTGAAGAGGCAGATAAAGGCAAATAAAATTCCTCCAAAGCGGTGCAAACATCGGGCACGCGGTTTTCTTTTTGAGCATAAACACCGCCCATATAACCTTGCAAATCGGTAAACTCATAAACTACTGAGCTTGCCAAATCCGCATAAGCATAACCGGCGGCTTGTTTTGCATTTTCGGTTTCGGTGGAATTAAAATTCAATAATTTCGCCAAAGCGGAAGTTAAAGAAGTGATGCGTTTTGTTTTATCTTCCATCGTGCCCATACCATCAATAAAATTGATGTTTTTGAGTTTCTTACGCATATTATCAAGACCGAGTTTTAAATCATTTTCAAAGAAGAAAACTGCATCCGTTAAACGTGCTGTCATAACATTTTTAAAACCGGTTTTGACTTCTTCCTGATTAACGGAAACACCATCCCTAACTGCAATAAAATGTGGCTGAAGTTCGCCTTTTTTATCAACGACAGGGAACATTTTGATTTGTGTTTTTAAAACCGTTGTTAAAAGTTTTTTCGGAAGTTTCATAAAACTTAAAGCCATATCGCCGGCAAGGGCAATAGGGTGTTCCGTAAAATTAACGGTTTCGTTTATTAAATCTTCATCTAAATCGGCCTGATAACCTAAAAGTTTTGTACAGCCTTCAATACTTCTGATAAGGGCTTTTTTACGTTCTTCAATATCAACAAGTATCGGGTGAATTTGATTTTTAAGTGCGTCTTTATAAGCTTCCGGACTTTTGATTATTATCGGTGTTTGTTTAAAAGAACTTAAACCGTAAGCTTTATTTGATGACTTAACACCGGCAATTTCGAACTTAATAATTTTACTGCCGTAAAGCGCGATAATACTTCTGATAGGGCGGGCAAAGCGGAAACCGGAATCTTCCCACACCATATTTTTTGCAAAATTCAAACTTTTAATAAGTTCCGGGAAAATTGTTGTAAGCAACTTTTCAGTCTTAATACCTTTGATTTTTATATCGGAATAAATAAAGGGGCCTTTATCGGTTTCTTTTACAATTAATTGCTCGGCCTTAATACCGTTTTTTGCGGCAAAACCTAAGGCTTGAGGGGTAAATTTACCATCTGCACCTTTCAATAATTTAGCCGGTGGGCCTTTGACTTCTTTTGAAATATCTTCGCTAATTGCTGCTAAATTTTGAATTTCAAGAACTAATTTTTTGTAAGTTCCGTAAGTTTCTAAAGAATTATAATTAAGGCGGTTTTCCGCTAAAATTTTTATTGCGTTTTCTTTAAGCTGTTCTAAAGCAGGCCTTAAAAAACGGGCTGGGAGATGTTCCGTCCCTATTTGTAAAAGTGCGTTCATTTTGCGGCCTCCTGTTCTTCCTGTTGTTTGATATATTCACCGGCGCAAAGCTTTGCAAGGTGGCGGATTTTGGCTATAATATTTGTTCTGTCACTGACGGAAATTGCACCACGTGCTTCAAGCGTATTAAAGTAATGGGAAACACGCATAGCACAATCATAAGCAGGCAAGTATAAACCTTTTTTACAAAGAGTGCGGCATTCTTCCTCATTTTCTTCCACGTAGCGGCGGAGGTTTGCGACATTGGCTTCCTCAAAATTATAGTGGGAAAATTGCCTTTCGCTTTCTTTTACCATTTCACCGTAAGTGGTGGTATCGTTCCACATAATATCAAAAATTGTGTCTTTCTTTTGGGAGTACATGGCTAATCTTTCAAGACCGTAAGTAATTTCAACGGTAATCGGTTTTAAACTGTAACCGGCCATAATTTGGAAATAGGTAAACTGTGTAATTTCCATACCGTCAAGCCAAATTTCCCAACCGACACCTGATGCACCGAGTGTCGGGGATTGCCAATCATCTTCAATCCAGCGGACGTCATGAATTTCCGGGTCAAGCCCGATTGCCTTTAAAGAGTTTAAATAAAGCTGCTGAATATTTGCCGGTGACGGTTTTAAAATAACCTGAAATTGATAATATTTACCGAGCCTGTTTGGGTTTTCCCCATATCTGCCGTCGGCGGGGCGGCGGCATGGCTCAACGTAACAGACGCTTGTCGGTTTCGGTGTTAAAGAACCGAAAAATGTAAAAGGGTTAAAGGTTCCTGCACCCTTTTCCAAATCGTATGGTTGCACAACAAGGCAACCTTGCTTTTTCCAATATACCTGGAGATTGTGTATTATATCCTGAAAGTTCATACATATATTATATAACTTTAAGAGAAGGAATTGGCAGTTCCTCTTTCTTTTCAGTATAAAAAGCAAGAATCAAACCCCAATGGTTATAAAAAAATGGTATTATATAAATATGGACACAACGACTCTGTACGAATTTATTAAATGGGCAAAAACCACAGATTTGCAAGAACTTACCTGTAAACGGGGTACAATAACCGTAGAATTTAAAAGTGCGGAAACCGCTTTTAATAGTTATACTTCCAAATTAACCAAAGTTTTAGCCCCTGCCATAGGTGTTTACCAATCAAAGAACGGTAAGAATAAAGCAAACCTTGAAGAAGGCATGACTTTAAAAAAGGGCCAATTCATGGGTATAATTGAAAGCCATAAAAAAATTGTTGAGGTTTTTGCACCTAAAGCCGGAATATTAAAATCTATCTCTATAAAAGAAAATACTGCTGTTGAATATAACCAACCTTTATTTTTTATTGACTAATTATGAAAGAAAAAAAGTATACAAAAATTTTAGTTGCAAACCGCGGGGAAATCGCTTTAAGAATAATCCGCACTTTAAAGGAAATGGATATTAAAACCGTCGCGGTTTACTCCGAAGAAGATAAAACTTCCGCCCCTGTACTTTTGGCTGACGAGGCCCTTTGCATCGGGCCTGCCGCCAGTAAAGAAAGTTACTTAAATATTGATGCAATTATTGCCGCTGCCAAAATAACTAAAGCAGAGGCTATCCACCCCGGTTATGGTTTTTTGTCTGAAAATGCCGCTTTTGCTAAAGAAGTTAAAGCAGCCGGTATTGATTTTATCGGCCCGAGTTACGAAGCTATTTCCAAACTTGGTCAAAAAGCGGCGGCACGGGAACTTGCAATAAAAGCGGGCGTTCCCGTAATTAAAGGCAGTGAGGGTATTGTAAAAGAAAATGCTTTACTTGAAGCCAAAAAAATAGGTTTCCCTTTAATGATAAAGGCAGCCCTTGGCGGTGGTGGGCGCGGTATGCGTGTAGCCCAAACCGAAGACGCTTTTGAAACAGCCCTTGAAACAGCTAAGGCCGAAGCAAAAATTGCCTTCAACAATGATGATGTTTATTTTGAACAACTTTTAATTAACCCACGCCATATAGAAGTACAATTTGCAGCAGATAACTTCGGTACTGTTATTGCTTTTGCGGAACGCGATTGTTCTATGCAACGCAAAAATCAAAAACTTATTGAAGAATCACCTTCCACTTTTGTTACTCCTGAAATCAGAAAAAAACTCATTGCCTGAATTTTTGATGGACGAAAATAAAAATTTCTATTTCATGGAAGTTAATACCCGCTTGCAAGTTGAGCACCCCGTAACAGAGGCCGTCTGCGGAGGTATTGACCTAGTCAAAATGCAAATTGAAATCGCGCAAAACCAAGCCTTAACTTTGACGCAGGCAGAGGCGCAAAAAATTACTTGCCATGCAATGGAATTTAGAATTAATGCGGAAGATTATGAGCAAAACTTTTTACCTAATTCAGGGCTTGTGGCTTATTTTCATACTCCTAATGGGCTTGGGGTTAGGGTAGACAGCGCTGTTTACAGCGGTTATGAAATACCTTCTTTTTACGATAGTTTAATTGCAAAACTTATAATAACTGCACCTAACAGGAATCTAACTTTAAAGAGAGCTCAAAGGGCCCTTGATGAGTTTAAAATTAAAGGTCCTAAAAATACTTTAGATTTTCATAAATTAATTTTACAAAACAAAAAATTTCAAGAAGGTCAAACAAATACTGCTTTGGTAGAGGAAATTTTAAATGAAGGCAAAAAATAAAATAATGAACCGAGCACAACTTGCCGCTTTTGTCAAAAAAGCAAAAGCACAGGATAAAAAAATCGTTTTCACAAACGGTTGTTTTGATATTTTACATGCCGGCCATGTAAGCAGTATAGAATTCGCCAAAAGTAAAGGCGATATTTTGGTTATAGGCCTTAATAGTGACAGTTCAATTAAGCGTTTAAAAGGGCCAAGCCGCCCAGTAAATAAGCAAGCAGACAGGGCCCTTGTACTTGCCGCTTTAGGTGCAGTTGATGCCGTTTGTTTATTCGGCCAAGATACACCTCTTGAACTTATAAAACTCGTCAGGCCTGATATACTGGTAAAAGGCGCTGATTATAAAAATAAGGAAGTAGTCGGTTCACAATTTGCTGGGAAGGTGGTGCTTTTCCCTTTACTTAAAGGGCGGTCCACAACAAACTTAATTAGCAAAATATCTTTACAATAAGGTAAAATATTATATAGGTAAGTTTATGGCAGATATTTTTGAAAAGTGCAGAAATTTTAAAGAAGCAAAACGCTTAATGGAACTTGGTATTTACGGTTATTTTCAGCCGATATCTTCAGCCCAAGGGCCGGAAGTTATTTTAAAAGGCAAAAAATATATTATGGCAGGTTCCAATAATTATTTAGGTCTTGCAAATGACCCTAAAATGAAAGAAGCCGCCCTCGAAGCCGTTACAAAATACGGTACAGGTTCCGCAGGTTCAAGATTTTTAAACGGGAACACTGTTGCTGCAGAAGAACTTGAAGCTAAACTCGCTAAATTTAAAGGCAAAGAAGCAGGTATAATATTTTCTGCCGGATATCAAATGAATTTGGGCGTAATTTCAAGCCTTCTAAGAAAGGGTGATGTCGCAATAGTAGATAAACTTGACCATGCAAGTATTTTGGACGGTGTTAAACTGTCCGAAGCGGAAATGGTACGTTTTAAACATAATGATATGAAGGACTTGGAAATAGTCCTCTCAAAAATACCGGAAGAAAAGGGTAAATTGATTATTGTTGACGGTGTTTTTAGCATGGAAGGCGATATTTGCAATTTACCGGAAATCGTTAAACTTGCCAAAAAATACGGTGCAAGAATTGTCGTTGATGATGCCCATGCAACAGGTGTTTTAGGTAAAACAGGCCGCGGCACTTGCGAGTATTTCGGTTTACATAAAGAAGTAGATTTAGTTGTCGGAACTTGCTCCAAGACTTTTGCTAGTGTTGGCGGTTTTGTAGTTGGGGACGCGGATATTATTCACTATATCAGGCACAGTGCAAGAAGCCAGATTTTTTCCGCCGCGCTTCCGCCGGCATCAGTAGCATCAATTTCCCGCGCAATAGATTTAATCAGCGACGATATGAGCCGCAAAGATAAACTTTGGGCCAATTCCGAACGCCTTAAAAACGGTTTTAAAAAAGCAGGTTTTGATATCGGCAAAACACAGACACCGATAGTGCCGGTTTTTGTCGGGGAAATGGAAACCTGTTTTAAAATGTGGCGTGCTACTTTGGACGGCGGTATTTTTACAACCCCTGTTATTCCGCCTGCCGTTCCGCCAAACAGGTGTATGATGCGTGTCACTTTAATGGCAACACATACCGATGAGCAAATTGATAAAATCATTGAAGTATTTACTAAAGCAGGGCGCGAACTTGGTATTATAAAATAATGCTTAAAGTTGTTGAAACACAAAACGTAAAAAAATTTGTTAACTTTCCTTTTAAACTTTATAAAGGCTGCCCTCATTATGTAACTGACTTAAAAAGCAATCTTATAAAACTGTTGACTAAAGACCCTTTCTGGCAAAATAATGAAAGGGCTCTTTTTTTGCTTTATGAAGACGGGCAAATTATAGGCCGCATTTGTGCTTTAACAAACCGTGCGCATAATAAACATTGGCAGGATAAAACGGGTTTTTTCGGTTTTTTTGATTGCATTAATGATATGCGTGCTGCTAATATGTTATTTCACTCAGCAGCTATTTGGCTCAAACATAAAGGTTGCGAAACTATTCAAGGCCCTGTTAACCCAAGCACTAACCACACTTGCGGGGTTTTGGTTGACAATTTTGATAAAGATCCATTTATAATGATGCCTTATAACTTTGCATATTATGATGAACTTATTAAAAGCTGCGGGCTAGAAAAGGCAAAAGATTTAGTTGCTTTTGAGCGCACCGATAAAGAAGAAATGAGCCCGCGCATGCAAAAACTTATAGCGCGCATTAAAAAGAATAAAGACATAAAATTCCGCCCTATAAACTTAAAAAACTTTGATGAAGAAGTGCATAAAATTTGCAATATTTACAATGAATCTTGGGCGCAAAATTGGGGTTTTGTACCAATTAGTGATGCCGAAATAAAACAAACCGCGAAAGAATTAAAAACAATAGTTAAGACGGAAATGACAACAATGTGCGAAGTCAACGGCGAACTTGCCGCCTTTGCAATTTGCGTACCTAATTTTAACCACGTTTTAAAAGCTTGGCAGCAGAGCAATGTCGCAACAAAAGTTTTTAAAGCCGTGTCCGCTTATTTTAAAATGAAAGATTGCCGCATGTTAATGCTCGGCGTACATCCGGCGCACCGCGGGCGCGGGCTTGAACTTTTGGTAGTAAATGAAATTATTGAAAATTGCGTCAAAAAAGGCTGGAATAAAGCAGAACTTTCTTGGCTTTTGGAAGACAATAAAGGCATAATCTCCGTAGTACAAGAAACCGGCTGCTACAAAACCAAAACTTACCGAATTTATAAGAAAAACATTTAAAAATAATAGCCGTTCATATTGATTTTAGTTCCATTAAATAGATATATAGGTTCCAGAAATGAGTTTGTTTTTCCCGTCATTGCCTTACACAAACGGTTTGCCCTATCTGTTGAATCTGTCGAGTGGGCATAACATCTTCTAGTTATACCGCCTGATTTCATTATTTGATAATAATAAGTAGCATTTATTTTTATATCTGAACAACGCGGCAAAAATTTATCCTGATAACTATTATTTAACATACATCCCCATAATCCATTATCACAAGAGATTGTTTCACTATTAACTTTACTACAATTCGGCGGTATATCAATATCTAAGTCATTAAAAATAGGGGCTTCTTTAGTCATTGAAGCGCGTATTTGTGCTTCCGCAATTGCTTTTGTAAAGTCCATCATTTTGGCATATCTTGCTTTATCAACCACAAGTTGATATTTGGGCAAAGCAATAGCCGCCAAAATACCGATAATCAAAACAACAACTAAAAGTTCCAAAAGTGTGAAAGCTTTTTTATTCATAATTTATTTCTCCGTATTTGAGTTTTATAGCGTTTTTAAATTAGCCATATACTATATTGTAGAAAAAAAAAAAAAAGCGTGTCAAGTGGAATTTGGACCTAGCTAAATATATATGACGGAGAAAATAAAGATTAATTAATTTGTAATTTAGTTTTTTTAACCGGTGGGAAATAAATATAAAGCAAATAAGTCTTTAATATTTCTACACTAAAACCAAAAGATATAAGCATAAAATTTATAAAATTTGCCCAAGCAAAATTTCCTTCTGTTAAGCGGTCAAAAAATATAAATCTTATAACGGCACTAAACGGTAAAATTGAAAAATCAGGAAAAACATATATACAAAATATTACTTGAATTAATGAAATCAGAGATACCTGCCATTGTTTTAACAGTATCATTATTATTTGGGACAAGTATATTGCTATCATAGCAATAAATATACTGTTTACATCTTGCCCTAAAGCATGATAATTGTTTAAAAAAATAATATTTCTAAATAACCCAAGGAAACAAAGAACCAAAATGAAATACATTATAAAGTTAAAATCTTTAAAATATTCTTTTACTTTACCAAATTTCATTTTAGCCTCTGGTTAGGGCTGTTTTGATTAAAATATCAAGTTGTTTTGAGTAAGGCAGGCCTTCTTCCTTTAACAAATTAGGAAATAAGCTTGTTCGTGAAAGCCCCGGGATTGTGTTTATCTCTGAAAAATAGGCTTTTTTACCATCTTGTGATATTAAGAAATCTACCCTTGATAAACCTGTTCCGCCTAAAGCCCTAAAGAATTTTTGAGTATATTCTTGTAACTTTGTTTGTAATTTTTTTGGTAATTTTGCAGGTATGTCCATATCACAACCGTGCGGATTATGATATTTCGTTTCATAATCAAAAAATTCACTGTCAGATTTAATTAACTCCCCGCAAGCAGATGTTTTAAAAACACCGGGTGCTGTTTCAATAATTGCGCAAAAAACTTCGCGGGCATTATCAAGGCCCTTTTCAACTAAAATATGATCTTCAAATTCAAAAGCTTTTTTTATGGCCGGCAACAGTTCGGCTTCCCTTTTTACTTTTGTTATCCCGACAGATGACCCCAAACTATTCGGTTTAACAAAAATGGGATAACAAAGTTTTTTTGCATTTTGCAAAATTATTTTTTTATCCAGCTTTTCATTTTTATTTAAGCTAAACCAAGGAAGTACGGGTATATCAGCGCTAATAGAAATTTCTTTAGAAAGTTCCTTGCTCATAGCAAGGGCGGAAGCCAAAACTTTACAACCTACATACTTAACACCTAAAGTTTCAAATAAGCCTTGCACGCAACCGTCTTCCCCAAAAGTACCATGAAGGACGGGGAAAAATAAATCTGCCTTATGTTTTTTACCGTTCTTTGTAAGCAAAATTCCATTTACCTGCGGGTAAATTTCAATATCATTTTTTGTTTTAAAACCACAGGCCTTTTGTAAAAACCATTGCCCGTTTTTAGAAATAAAAATAGGTAAAATTTTATGTTTTTTTTGAAGTTCTTTGCAAACATCACCGGCGGAATGAACGGATACCTCATGCTCAGTACTCTTACCGCCGTATAAAACCGCTATAGTTAAAGTTTTCATTTTTAATCCTTAAAGAGTGACCATTTAATTCTGTAAAACAAACTTTTTGTCTTTTTTAAAAAATCGGAATATTCTTCATCCCTGCGGAAAGTTGTAAGAGGGTTTCTGGCCCGCTGTTGCCTATTGATAACACTCCTTCTGATAGCATGGTCTGTATAAGTGTTTTCATCAACAGGTATTTCCTGTTTTTGCCCAGCTTGGTCCTTATCAGCTTCAGGGTGATGGATCATTTTAGTTACATCTGTAGGTCTTACCTCTTCCACAATAATATTACTATTTTCCCTCATAAGCTGGTTAATAGTGTTTTGATTTTCCTCATCATCTTTAAAGAGGTTTTCCAAATTAGCTTCCTGTTCGGGCAAATAGACTTCTTCAACAGTATGTTGCTGTTCTGTATCATCTAAAAAGGATAAAGTATTATTATGTTTTTCATTTTCCTCTTTTTCATCGTCCTCGTAGTCAGCTAGAATATCCCTTTTAGGGGTGTTCATATCCTTTTTTGTCTCTTCCTGTTCAAAGGATAAAATTTCATCATTGGTTTCTTGTATAGGCTTAATATATTCTGCTACGGCTACTGTATTACTTTCCCCAATATTTTGATTTGTCTTTTGTACCAAAGGGGTTATTTCTTCTTTTAGCTTTACAATATTGTCTTCATTTTGGGATAAAGTTTTGCGCAAAGTTTCAAGTTCCTGGTTTACCTCTCTCTCCCGCTCTGCTGCTTCTTTAAGTTGATTTTGAGCATTTTCTAATTGATTTTTTAGAGTATCCTTTTCCCTGTTAAGACGTTCAAGCTGAACTGTTAAAGCAGCAGTTTTTGCTTTAATTAGAGTATCGCTTTGAGTTTTGTCCTTATAAAGTTTTAATTCTTCAGATACTAAATTAAAATTCCTTTGCAAATCATTAAAGCGGTTTTGGAGGAGTAACTTTTCTTCCGCCACAGTTTTTAAATGTGAATTATCTGTTTTTATTTTGTTAATTTCCTGCACTTGTGTCATACAAACTTCGGAAACACGCTTTAATTCTTCTTCCAAACTCTTAATTTTGGCTTCATGTTCTTTGTTTAAGGTAACCGTGCCATTAGCAAAATTCAAAGACTTGGCATCCGTTTGAAGGCGTTTTAATTGTTCCTTAAGTTCAAGGATATCCTTGGTTTGTTGTGCTGTCTTGTCAAGAGCTTCTATTTTTTGTTCTTGCATTTGTTTTAAAGCAGCATTCAAAGCTATATTAACTGTTTTGAGCCTTGTAACTTGCGCAGTCAATGTTTTAGTAAACTCTTGTCCTTGCTTAAGTTCTGCTTTAATTTCGTCAAGCTGTTTATTCAAAGTTTCAACTTGTGTTTTATAATTTTCACGTTCCTGTTCTATAAATTCATTTTCTTTCTTGGCTTTAATAAGTTCTTGTTCCAAAATTTTATTACGGTTTTGAGAAATGGAATATTGGTTTTTTAATTCCTCAAGCAAAACCGTATCTTGGTCAAACATTTTTTTGGCTTTTTCAAGTTCTTGAGAGAGCTGAATGGTCTTAACACTATCTTGTACCGAACTCTCACTGTTTGTTTGATTTTGGGAAATTAATTTGGCCCCTTGTAATTGTTGATTTAAGGAGTATATTGTTTTTTGATCCGCAATCAACTTCTCTTCTAAATTTTTAATCTTTATTTCAGCTTCAAGCTGATTTTGTATTTTTTCTTGCCTTAAAGAGGCTATTTCATTTTGATAACTTGTTTGGAAACTGTTTAATTGTTTTGTTTGAGCCTCTAATTTATTAAGTAATTTTAATTTTTCTTCTCTTGCTTCCAAGAGGGCTTTATCCACATTCTCCTTGGAACTTAACAAATTAGCCATTTGGATTTTTAGAGCTTGTAAAGCAGTTTCTTTTTCAGATAAATAATTTTGGTTTTGTTGTATTGTTGCCGGAGATGTTGCGTCATTTTGTTTTAAAGCATACAAGTCTTTGGCAATTTGGTTTTTGCTCGCAAGTATTTTTTGAATTTCTTCCTTTAAGTCTTTAGTTAAATCATTTTGGGAACTTTTAAGTTTTTCTATTTCAGACAAATATCTTTCGCTCTGAAGTAAAGCATCATCTTTTTGGATAATTGCTTTTTTAATTTCTTCGCTTAGATAATATTTTTCCCTTTGGATATTTTGATATTGGGTTTCTAAATTGTTATACAGTTCCTGTTGCTTGTCATAAGCATTTTGCGCTTGTTGTAGTTTTTCTTTTAATTTTAGTAATTCGGAGCGGTCACTTTCCTTAATAGAATCAAGCTCCTTTACTAAGTCTTCGGATTTGTTTTTATAATTTGCCTTTTCCTGCTCTAAGGTTCTTAAATTATTTTCCAAGTTACTTACTTGGGCTTTTAAAGAATTTACCAAACTTTCCTCTTGGTAATATTTTGCTTCCGCTTTTTGAAGTTCGGAACGCAAAGCTGCTTCTTCCTGCAAAGATTTCGTTCTAAGGCGTTGGAGTTCGGCACTTTGCTCCGCTCTTAAAAAAGCAATTTTTTGTTCATGTTCCTGTTGGGAAAGTTTTAAAGGGGATAATATTTCCTCTTGCTTCACGGTAAAAGCAGCTATTTCATTTTTATTTTGTTCGGGTGATAATTGAGAATTTAACAGTTGCTGGCGCAAATTTGTTACTTCTTCCGTCTTTTGGGCGAGTTCACTTCTGCTTTGGACTAATTGATTGGTTAAGGAATTTATTTCCTCTTTTTGCAAAAGTAAAGTTTTTTCCGTTTCGGCTTTTTGTGTTTCAGAATATTGTTTTTCACTTTGTAAAGCATGATGAGCAGCCTCAACAGTTTTTAATTGTTGTTCCAAAAAATTGGTTTTTACTTCTTCTTGTTTTAAGGCTTCTTCTTTCTCGGCGAGCTGATGACGTAACTGCATTATATTTCTTGTTTGTTCGGTAGAATCTTGCAAATAATTAAGCCTTTCTTGCCTGATTTTTGAAATTTCTTCGTCAAGTAAACTCTTTTCTTGAGTAAGTAAAGCTATTTGTTGTTCCAAACCGGAAACTTTAAAATCCCCTTGCTTAGTGCGTTCTTCGGCATGGGAAAGCTGCATACGGAGGGAAAGTAATTCCTTAGTTTGTTCTGCCGAACGGCGGAGGTATTCAAGTTTCTCGCTCCTTGAACGTTTTACCTCACTGTTTAAAGCTAAATTGATAGCTTTAAGGCGCGTTGTCTTTTCTTTTAAACGGGCAATCAAAGTTTGGTCTTGCCTGATTAAATTTTCTTCATAACGCAAACGGGTACTTACGATATTATCTAAGCTTCCCTTCAATGTTTGTATTGCAGAGGATATGTTAGAGAAAAACTCCTCATCACTTTTTACCGGTTCGGTTTTGGGTTCATCTTCTATTTTGTTTAATTCTGCCGCAAAAGATGATTCTTCTTCTTTAGCGGCATTAGCCTCGTTAAATCGTTGTTGAAGATCACTTAACTTTTCTTCAAGGCGTTTGAGGGAATAATTTTTATCACCTACGGTATCAAAATTGACTTGTTGACTTTCTTCCTGTAAAAAGTTGCTTCCACTTTCTTTTGCTTTATTAATTTGTTCTGCCGTAGGCGGTATTGGTTTTGCGGTGGAGGTTTGTATAGCAATACTTTGGGCAGATGTTTGCACAGTTTCTTGTACAGGTGCTTCGGTGCTTTTGATAAAATTTTCAATATCAAAATCTTCATTAAAAGGAAAACTTTCCTGAGAACTGTTATTATCCTCTTGTAAGGACTTTAAAAAATCTTCATAATTTTTGTCAATATTTGACATAACCCACCCCGCAAATTGATTATCTGCTATATGTTATATATTATATTAAACTATCACTTGGTGTGCAAGCAGGACCTGGAAGCCTTTTTCCAAACTCTGAAATCGTTGTAGAGAAAGCAAATATTTTTATAAAAATTTGGGTATACTAAAAAATTTTTTGTATAATATAAGTAAAGTACTCGCAGTTTTGGGGGAAGGCAGCCTTGGTTGCGGGTATTTTTTTATTGAATATTTTTAGGAGGATATTGATGAACGATACAACAAAGCAAAAACACCCTTCAGGGTTGTATATGCTTTTTATGGTAGAAATGTGGGAGAGATTTAACTACTACGGTATGCGTGCTTTGCTTTCTTTGTTTATGATCAGCACCGTAATTCAATACTCTAAAGCCACTTCAAGTAAAATTTACGGTATGTTTACCGCTTTGGTATATCTTACCCCGGTTATCGGCGGTTATTTGGCTGATAGATTTATAGGTAAAAGGCACTCAATTACAATCGGTGCTATTTTGATGGCCTTGGGACAATTTACTTTAGCATCTTATGAGATTATTGACCCAAAACTTGCTTTATTTACCGGTCTTACTTTAATTATCTTGGGTAACGGTTTCTTTAAACCGAATATTTCAACAATTGTCGGTGAACTTTATCCGCCGAAAGACCCACGCCGCGATAGCGGTTTTACAATTTTCTATATGGGTATTAACGTTGGTGCTTTTATCGCCCCGTTTGTTTGCGGTTATTTAGGGCAACCTGATAGCGTTGCCAATATCGCTGAAGCCTATAAATGGAAATACGGTTTCATGGCTGCCGGTACCGGTATGGTAATTGGTCTTATTTGGTATTTGGTTTCACAAAAGAAATATCTTGGTGAAATCGGCTTATATCCTGTTACAAACACAAAAGCCGTTGACCATGTAGATAATAAACCTTTAACTTCCGAAGAATGGGATAAAATTAAAGCAATATTTACCTTCGTGTTTTTTGCAATTTTCTTCTTTGCTTTCTTTGAACAAGCAGGAACTTCCCTCAATTTCTTTGCCGAAGAAGCCACCCGTTTGGACTTGGGGCCAATTAAATTAAAAGCCTCATATTTCCAAGCAGTTAACCCAATTTGTGTTGTAATTTTTGCCCCTATTTTTGCAAAACTTTGGATTAGGATGGGTGATAAAAACCCATCAATCCCTGTTAAATTCGGCTGGGGTTTATTCTTGCAAGGTATTGCATTTATGGTTATTGCTATCGGCGCAAGTATCTACGCAGCACAAGGCCCGGTAAGTGCTTTGTGGCTTGTTTTCTGTTACTTCTTCTGCACAATGGGTGAATTATGTTTATCACCTGTAGGGCTTTCAATGGTAACAAAACTTGCCCCTGCGAAATTTATGTCCTTATTTATGGGTGTTTGGCTCGCCGCAAGCTTTATAGGTAACTTGCTTGCCGGCTGGCTTGCAAGCTTCTATGATTCTTGGAGCTTGACTACACTCTTCTCCGTCCCTGCAATTGCCTCAATCGTTTTTGGTATTATTATGTGGATTATGGCCGGCAAAGTTCGCAAGTGGATGCATGGCGTAAATTAATTTGTAGTTTACTATTAAAGCCCTCAAGTTTTGCTTGAGGGCTTTTTTAATAAGTATATTATTTGTTATAATTTCATATTATGAAAGAAGAACAAATAAATATTTTTCAAAATAAAACGATTATTTTGGGAGTAACAGGGGCTTTAACCTGTTTCAAAATTTGCCCTCTAATTCAGCGGCTTAAAAAAGAGGGGGCCCGTTTCCGTATTGTAGCAAGTGAAAATGCTTTAAATTTTATTACTAAAACTACACTTCAAACTTTAGCCAAAACGGAAGTATTAACATCACAATTTAACCCTAAAAAATTTGATGAAAAGCATAAAAGTTTAACAGAAGAAGGCGATATTTTTTTACTTGCTCCCGCAACAGCACATACAATCAGCCAAGTTGCAAACGGAGTAGCGGATAATTTACTAACCTCTGTCTTATGCGCGTGGCAAAAACCTTTACTTATTGCGCCTGCTATGAATCCGGGTATGTGGTTTAACCCAGCAACACAGGCAAATATTTCTGCTTTAAAAAAACGCGGTGCAATTGTTATAGAGGCCCCAAAAGGTGCCTTGGCAGATATAAATATAATTTATACGGAAATTGAAAAGATTTTAAAAATCAGCCAAAATTTAAAAGGTAAAAAAGTTTTAATAACTAACGGAAATACCGAAGAATTTTTTGGGGAAGGCACTTATATTTCCCAATTACCTAAAACCGATTTAGGCAAGCATCTTGCCGATATAGCTTATTTGCACGGGGCTGAGGTTACTTTGATAACAACAACATTGTTTGAGGCACCTTATACGCAAATTCTAGTTAAAGATTCCGGAGAGATGCGCCAAACTGTTTTAAAAAATATTTCAAAAACAGATTACTTTTTAATGGCAGCAACTTTGTCCCCTTTAAAACCAAATATTTTAAAAACCGGTGCGGAACTAGGTGTTCCAAGCCAGGAAATGTTACTTACACTTGTCAAGAATAATGACTTTTTCCCTTCGTTATGTGCTCAAAAAAAACCTAAGCAAATTTTTGCTTGGGTTACAGAAAAGAGCGAATATGACAAAAAATCTAAACGCCTCCCTAAGGGTTGTGATTTTTTAGTAGAAGCCTCTTTACAAAAATCTGCGGAAGATTCTATCTTTGTCAAACACGGCCTTCGCAGTATTATTGAGAAGAAAGCCACGCGCGCCGAAGTCGCTGCACAAATTTTTGATTTGATGTTAAAGTAATTAGAAAATAATTAAAAGATAAAATGAAGAATGCCGAGGGACAGGATCGAACTGTCGACACCTGGTTTTTCAGACCAGTGCTCTACCACTGAGCTACCTCGGCAAGTGAATTATCACTACATATATGATATCAAATTATTGAACAGCTTGCAAATTTTAAAATAAAAATCCCCCTGTTAAGGCAATTAATAGCAAAAACAGGGGGATAAATATTTTTATTTTAAGTTATTGAGTGTTTCCAAAATACTGTCAACATGTTCAGGGGAATAACCGTTCCATGTTTCGACTTGCTTGCCGTTTTTAAAGAGCATAATTGTCGGAAAGCCTCTGACACCTTGCTCCTGCATTAAATCACTAGCCTTATAATAAATCTTGATGTTTTTTGCCGCTTTTACAGGTTCCAAATTAACAAGGCTTGAAGAACTGTCATCCATAAAAGCGATGATTACGTCAGCTTTCTCTGCAGGAACTTTGCCTGCAACCTCATCCATATAAGGGAGCATTCTTTTACACCAACCGCAAAAACCGGCCATAAAAGCAACTACGACAGGTTTTTGGTTAATTTTTTCAGTAAAATTATAACTGTCCCCATTTAAACCTGGCAAGACATAACCTTGCGAGGTTTGTGCGTTTTGCACCGTTTTATTTTGTTCCGGTGCTGGTTTTGCCTCTTTATTACAAGCGGCAAAAGAGAGTACTACCAATGCTAATATTAATAATTTTTTCATAATTAAATTATAGCTTATTTATATTGCAATTTGCAGTTTATAATTATTTACCATCGAATATATTTATCTAGGTCCAAATTCTACTTGACAACGTTTTTTTTTTTTTTTTTT
>CADAFA010000016.1 GCA_902787065.1 uncultured Elusimicrobium sp. | reverse complement strand
ATAGTAATATGTTTTGTTGCATTTCCAAATCATTTAATGAGTCTGGCAAAAAAGCTGTAGCAATTATTGATTGCGGTAAAAAAGATTTATCTTTAATTTACTCTGAAACTTTATATGATTTTTCTGCACAAAGTACCAATCTACATCATTGCTATGCATTACCAGAGAATAGCAGAGCAAACAGAACATGTTTTTCCGTAGCAGGGGAAAGTACTTTGACAAGTAATATTTGGACTCCGTCAGGTCCTTCTAATAATTACAACGTATATAGAATAAATAAGTAAGAAATAATTTGACAGCAAATAAATCAAAGAAAGCGTGTTAGTCTAACACGAGCACCGCAAAATATGATATAATATTACCGTTGGGCCATTAGCTCAGTTGGTAGAGCAGACGCCTCTTAAGCGTAAGGTCGAGAGTTCGAGTCTCTCATGGCCCATTTTTTTACTATTTAAATTGAGGGACGGGTGGCGGAATCGGCAGACGCGTACGCCTTAGGAGCGTATGGAGCAATCCGTGAGGGTTCAAGTCCCTCTCCGTCCAAATAAGTCAGGAGCGTAAAATGTCAGTAGACGGAAAACAAAATATCACCACAAAACAAATTTCAAAAGAGGGTTGCACTGTCGTTTTAGAAGTTACCGCTGATGCAACTTTAGTTAATGAGTGCTTTCATAATGCCACATTACAGGTTCAAAGCCGCGCCCAAATGCAAGGTTTCAGGGCAGGTAAAGTCCCATTAGATTTAGTTAAGAAAAATTTCTCAGGCCATATTATTGAACGCACTTTGGATACTCTTATCCGCCGCGCTTCTTTAGTTGCTATGCAAGAAACAAAATTAAATGCAGTTATGGCCCCAACTGTCAGTAAAGCAGATTTTACCGCTTTAAAAGAAAATACTCCGTTTACTTTTGAAATGACAGTTGACGTCGCCCCCGAATTTGAACCGAAAGATTATATCGGCATCAAAGTTACCAAAAAAGATAATACCGTTAAGCCGGAAGATATTAAAAACCACATTAACTCCGTTCTTGAAAATAATGCAACCTTAGAGGCCGCAAAAGAAGGGGAAACCGTTACCGATAAAAATTATGTAATCGTTAGCTACACTGGGAAGAAAAACGGTGTTGAGGATAAAAAATATACTGCAAAAAGCGAGATGATTGATATGTCCGCCCCGCAAACTATTGCCGGCCTTGCAGATAATTTAAAAGGTATGAAAAAGGGCGAAACAAAAACTTTTGAAATTAAAGAAGAAGAAACCCCTGTTGAAATTACCGCAACCGTTGAAGAAATTAAAAATAAAGTTTTGCCTACATTAGACGATAAATTTGCCAAAGATATGGGCTTTGAAAATGTTGAAAAACTTGAAGAACATGTTAAAAATGCTTTGGAACATGAAGCCAAACATAAAGCAGATAGAGAGGTAACCAGCCAAATTGAAGATGCCTTAGTTAAAGCCAATGATTTTGCTTTACCAAAATCTTTAGTTGATTATCATACCAATTTGTCTGTTGAAAACTTTATTCAAAGGATGTTCGGCGGCAGAAACGCAAATATCCCCGAAGAAAACCGCAAAACTTTTATGCAAAAAATGCGCCCTTCCGTTGAAAAGGATTTGAAAATCGGCTACATCATCCATGCAATTGCAAATAAAGAAAATATTGCCGCAACAGATGCAGACCTCAAAGAAGAAATGGATAATGCTTTGAAGAATGCTCCTAAGGAAGCGGAACAAATTAAGAAATTCTTTGAAACACGCAAAGAAGATATTTTGGCAACAATCAAAGAAAGGAAAGTTTTTACTTTCTTAAAAGAAAAAGCAAATATCGCTTAAATTTAGTTTTAAGTTACAATTGCTCACAATAAAAATGCCCCTCCTAAGACGAGGGGTATTTTAAAATATAGGCCTAAAGTCCCACCCACTTGAAAAATCATACAACTCCCGTTAAAATATAATATCTTTAAAAAGGAGGGTGCCATGATAAAAGGAGGAGGTTTAATCAGTACGCTTTTTGTGCTGATGTTGTTGCTATCCCCCCCGGGAGTAGCAGCAGAAAATAAGGGGTTGTTTGACAGTAGGCAGTTTACTAAACAAATTAGGCTTGAATTGAGGGTGGCGCAGGTGACAAACCACCCTTTGCTAATTCGTGAGCCTTTAGATTATCTCTCCGAGGGAACAAGAAAAGCCCTTAACAATAAAGTAACGGAGTTTTATTCCTGTCAAGATAAACCTGCCTTAACCGATGAGGAAACTTTGGCAAATATTGCCAAAGAAGTGCTTGATGCACCGGATTATAAGATTAAAAAATTAAAGTCAAAATACTACTGTTATAGGTTTGATATATTAAGTTATTTTATTGCCAAACATCAAAATAATGCCTTAAAACGAGCTTTAAAAAATGGGTTTGATGAATATTTTATATACGTCACAAATCCAAACCCATATAGTGTTTTGTATTTGTTAAACCAGGCAGTATTTGCAGAAAATAAAGAGGCTTTACGTTTAATAGCGGATAGCGGGAGCCAATATCTATATTTAGCTTTACTTAATTTTATTCCGCAAAAGAATGAAAAAGTTATTGATCCTGCTGCTGAAATAAAAAAGCGTGAACATAAATACAAAAACCGTAAAGTTGGTGCAAATGATTTGGTTCAGGCTGTTTTGCATAACAGCCGATATGATTTAGCTACCGTTAAGGAATTTATACCTAAAGATTTAAGACAGAGGGAATATTTAAAGGCTTTAGATTCTTTAATTGATATAAGGTTACAATCAAAATAATTAAACATTAAACAACGTGATAAAAAAGCCCCTGTAAAAACAGGGGCTTTAAACTTTTTATATTTTACAGCAATTAAATTTTACCTTCGTAGGCATCAAGGTAAATTTGTTTGATATCTTTTAGTAATGGATAAACCGGGTTCGCCGCAGTGCATTGGTCGTCAAAGGCAAGTTCAACAAGTTCATCAAGTTTTGCCATAAAGTCTTTGCGGCTGATGCCAAATTCCTTAATTGATGTAGGTAAACCAATATCCTTTTTAAGCTTAATGATAGCTTTAAGTAGTAGTTTAACTTTTTCGTCATCATTTTTGCCGCCGAGTTTAAGTTCGTCTGCAATTTGACCGTAGCGTTCTTTTGCGCAAGGGTATTTATATTGCGGGAAAGTTGCCTGTTTTTGCGGGCAATCGGTTGCATTATATTTTATAACTTGGCAAATCAAAAGTGAATTTGCAACTCCGTGCGGAATATTAAACATCGCACCGAGTTTATGGGCCATAGAGTGGCATAAACCTAGGAAAGCATTTGCAAAAGCCATACCGGCGATAGTTGCGGCATAGTGCATTTTTTCCCGTGCAATTGGGTCTTTAGCACCGTCTTTATAAGAGCGCACTAAATATTTGAAAACAAGTTTTGTTGCCTCTAAAGAATTTGAGTTTGTAAAGTTTGTTGCCATGCTTGAAACATAGGCTTCCAAACAATGCACCAAAACATCAATGCCGGACGCCGCCGTCAAACCCTTTGGCATATTGTCAACAAAGTTAGGGTCAACAATTGCCATGTCAGGTGTTAAAGCATAATCGGCAAGCGCATATTTGACATGGGTTTCATCATCTGTAATAATTGAAAACGGTGTTACTTCAGAGCCTGTACCGGAAGTTGTCGGTATTGCCACCAAATTTGCTTTTACACCCAAATCCGGAATTTGGCAAATGCGTTTTCTGATATCCATAAAGCGCATGGAAATATCTTCAAAATTAGTTTCCGGCTGCTCATATTTAAGCCAAATAACTTTTGCAACGTCCATCGGGGAACCGCCGCCAAGCGCAATAATTAAATCAGGTTCATAAGGGTTAATAATGTCCATTGCTTGTTTGACGGTGGAGAGTGTCGGATCCGGTTTAACATCGAAGAAAATTTGATAATCAATATCAAGTTCTTCCAAAACATTAGTTACAGCGGAAACTGCACCGGAGTTAAATAAATATCTGTCAGTAACGATAAATGCGCGTTTTTTGCCTTTTAAAACACGAAGGGCCAAATCAACCGCGCCCCTTTTGAAATAAATTTTCCTTGGAACTTTGAACCAAAGCATATTTTCTCTCCTTTCTGCAACTGTTTTGTAATTAAGAAGGTGTTCAACACCAATATTTCCGCTGACGGAGTTCCCGCCCCAAGAACCGCAACCTAAAGTCAAAGACGGTTCCAATTTGAAATTGTATAAATCCCCTATTCCGCCATGTGAGGAGGGGGAATTAATAATTAAACGGCAAGTAGGTATCTGGCCTGAAAAATAATTTATTCTTGCCTGGTTTAACGGGTTTGTATAAAATGCTGCGCTATGCCCTGCCCCACCGAGCAAAACAAGATGATGGGCAATATCAACTGCCTTTTCAAAATCTTTAGCGCGGTATAAAGCAATAACGGGGGAAAGTTTTTCATGCGCAAAGGGGTTTAAAAAGTCATAAGACTTTTCTTCACCTACCAAAACTTTTGCCTTTTCCGGCACTTTAATGCCGGCAATTTTTGCAATAGTATGCGCTGTTTGCCCGACGATTTTAGGGTTCACACTCGTGCAACCGCATTTTAAAGCGGCCTTTAAAGAACTTGCACTGCAAGCTGCCCCTTTTGTGCGCGGATCAATTAAAAGGATTGAAGAAACTTTCTTTTCTTCCGCACTACTTAAAATATAGGCACCGCGTTTAACAAGTTCTTTTTTAACTTCATTGTAAATTTTATCAACAACAATTATTGATTGTTCCGAGGCGCAAATCATGCCGTTATCAAAAGTTTTTGAAAGTAAAATTGAGCTTACCGCAGTTTGAATATCAGCAGTTTCGTCAATTACTGCCGGAACATTACCAGGGCCTACACCGAGTGCCGGCCTGCCCGAAGAATATGATGCCTTAACCATCCCTGTTCCGCCTGTTGCTAAAATAGTGGCGATATTTTCATTGTGTATCAAATAAGTTGTAAGTTCAAGTGAAGGTTCATCTATCCAACCTATAATATTTTCCGGCGCACCGGCTTTGACTGCCGCATCTAAAACAATTTTTGCAGCTTCAATAGTGCTTTTTTTAGCACGCGGATGGGGGGAAAATATTATACCGTTCCTTGTTTTTAAACAAATCAAAGATTTAAAAATTGCTGTGGATGTCGGGTTTGTAGTCGGAATAATTCCGGCGATAACGCCAAGTGGCTCTGCAACGATTTTTGTACCGTTAATTTTATCTTCTTTAATAATACCGCAGGTTTTTACATTTTTATGTTTGTTAAAAATATATTCGCTGGCATAATGGTTTTTGATAATTTTATCTTCCACAACACCCATACCGGTATCTTCAACAGCCATTTTGGCAAGCGGAATACGCGCCTTATTTGCGGCGGCCGCGGCGGCTTTAAAAATTGCATCAACTTTTTCTTGACTGAAGGTAGAAAAAATTTCCTGTGCTTTTTTAACTTTTTGAATTAAAGCTTCTAAAGCTTTAACTGAATCTACTTTATTATTTTTACTGACGGTTTTTATTTCTTTTTTTGGCATAATAACTCCCTCTATATATTTTACCAAAATTGGAGATGAAAAAATTAGAATTGGAATAGAAGAGCAAATCTATATACCAAAAACGCCACGAACCACGCAACTCCACATTGGAATAAAACAACTCCAAAAGCATAACGCCTGCCAAGTTCGCGTTTAACTGTTGCAATCGCGGCAACGCAAGGTGTGTAAAGCAGGCAGAAAACCAAAAATACAAAAGCGGTAAGTTTTGTAAAAAGTGTCGGAAGTAATGCAACATCACCGCCAAGCAAAACAGTTAAGGTGCTGACAACACTTTCCTTTGCCATAAAGCCTGTCAAGAAGGATGTGGAAATGCGCCAATCATGCATGCCAAGCGGTGCAAATATCGGCGTAATCAAATTACCCAAAGTCGCCAAAATGCTTGAAGAAGAATCTTGCACCAAATTTAAACGCGTATCAAAACTTTGCAAAAACCAAATTATCAAAGAGGCAACAAAAATTATTGTAAACGCTTTTGTTATAAAACCTTTTGCTTTTAAATAAATCAAGCGCAAAACATTTATTGCACTCGGCAAACGGTAATTAGGAAGTTCCATTACAAAAGGGGTAGCCTCACCTTTATACACAAAAGCTTTCATCAGTAAAGCCATAATTATACCGACGATTATTCCAAGCAAATATAAACTCAAAATAACAAGCACGCGGTTTTGTGTAAAAAATGCGGCGGTAAAAAAAGCGTATATCGGCAGTTTTGCAGAGCAACTCATAAACGGTGTGAGCAAGATTGTAATTTTCCTATCTCTTTCAGAGGGCAAAGTGCGTGCCGCCATAATTGCCGGAACGGAACAACCAAAACCAATAAGCATAGGCACAAAACTGCGGCCGGAAAGGCCAAGTTTCCTAAGTATTTTATCCATAATGAAAGCAACTCGCGCCATATAACCTGTATCTTCCAAGATCGATAGGAAGAAAAACAAAACAACAATGATAGGAAGGAAACTTAAAACACTCCCGACACCTGCAAAAACACCGTCAATAATTAAAGAATGTACAACCGGGTTTAAACCGTAAGCGGTTAAACCTTGATCAACAAGAGCGGTAAGCCAGCCGATGCCGCTTTCAAGCCAATCTGATAAAACTCCGCCGACAGGCCCGAAAGTCAAATAGAAAATCACGCCCATAATTGTAAAAAATGCTAAAAGCGCGGTATATTTGCCCGTTAAAAAACGGTCAATTTTTGTTGAGAGTTTGTAGCCTGAAGTTTCCGACGGGCGGCTGACAAATTGTTTGCATAAATTTTCAATAAAAGCAAAGCGCATATCGGCAAGCGCAGCACTGCTTTCAAGGCCGGTTTCTTCTTCCATTTGCTCAATAATATGGGTACAAGTTTCTTGTTCATTTTTATCGAGGTTTAAAGCATTTAAAATTAATTGGTCGTTTTCCGCAACTTTTGAAGCAGCAAAGCGGGGGGGAAGGTCCGCTGCTTTCGCATGATCCTCAATTAAATGGACAATGGAATGTAAACATCTATGCACCGCGCCTTCTTTGGTATTAGTGTTGGCGCAAAAATCCAAACGCGTCGGGCGTTCTTGATAGCGCGCAACATTTATGATATGTTCTACAAGTTCTTCAATACCCTGATTTTTTGCGGCAGATATCGCAACCACCGGCACCCCTAAAGTATCTTCAAGCCCGTTTACTTCGATACTGCCGCCGTTTTTGGTAACTTCGTCAATCATATTTAAAGCAATTACCATGGGTATATTAAGTTCAATTAATTGGGTTGTTAAAAATAAATTGCGTTCAATATTTGCGGCGTCAAGAATATTTATAATGGCGTCGGGCTTTTGCTCCAAAATAAAATTGCGGGAAATTATTTCCTCCTGCCCGTAAGGGGAAAGGGAATATATGCCAGGTAAATCCGTGATGGTAATATCCGGGTGCTGCTTGATTTTGCCGTCTGTTCTGCTTACTGTTACGCCGGGGAAATTGCCCACCCTTTGATGTGCACCAGTAAGGCGGTTAAATAAAGTTGTCTTGCCGGAATTTTGGTTTCCGATTAAAGCCAAATGCAAATGTTTTTTGGGGTTGATTTGCTTTTTTGTTTGATAATAACTGCCTTCGCCCTTTTGGGAATGGGAAACGCTTGAATCAAAATTCCTTAAATTTTCTTGTTTTTTGGCGGGCACGGCTTTTTTGATATCGGTAATTAAAATTTTTTCCGCCTCACTTTTACGGAGTGTTAGGACATATCCGCGCACTTTAAATTCCAAAGGGTCGCCCATCGGGGCGGTTTTAATTAAAGTAACTTTAACATGCGGCGTTAGGCCCATATCAAGGATATGCGTGCGCAGATGGTGATCTTTACAATTTATTGAGACTATTTCCGCCTCATGCCTTTTTGGTAAATCTGCAAGGGTTAAAAAATTTTCTTTATTCATATTATTTGTTAGTTCTACCTAACAATATTATACCATATATTTTGTAATGATTTTTGATATAATTAAAATATGCGCACTTTTTAATTAGGGGAATTTATGCATTTAAGCAAACCGAAAACGCCTATTAATTTTAGTTTTCACAATATCCCAGGAAATAATTTCCGGGAAAAGATACAATTAACAAAATATTTCGTGTATTTTTTATGTATTTTTTTCAATATTGTAGGTATAGTATTGATATTCGCAGTACCGATTAGTTGGGCAGTAATAGGTGCGCTTCTTTTTTGTTTTCTTCTTCCTCCATTAATGGTTTGGGGTATAACCAATTCTTCTAACAATTACATTTTTGAAGAAATTGAACCGGGGCAATATCAGTCCGTATTAAAAGGAAAAGGCATTGGTAAATTAAGCAAAGAGGAAAAATTAGCACTCTTGCAGAAAGTTTTTGAAAATAAGGAAGAAGTAGAAAACCAGGGCCAGTCTCCTAAAAAATATAATGCACATTTTTATGCTGAAATAATATCTTTGGTATTAATAGGCTGTTTGATGTATTGGGCACCGATAACAAGGAAATTGATTTGTACGCATTTAAATGGAACCGTATACAACTGTGATCTTCATCAAAAAGCAGTTTTGCGTAATTTAGATACAGTTAATTTGGGTGCTATAACAGGGGCGGTTGTATCAACTAAACATGATAAACACGAACATGAAACATCTTATCAAATACAATTTCGCACCCCTAATAATACAAATATTTCTTATACACAATGGTGGTTGTTAGATTTACCTTTTATGTTAGACAGAAAAGTTAATGCTTTAAATAAAAGGTTCAGCAAAGGGGAAGATTTTAGTTATTATTTGGTTAATTATGTGGTCGTTTTAGGAATTATAGTGCTTCTTTTCTATCCGTTGATAATTTGGGTAATGGAGCGGAAAAGGGAAAATGAAGTTGACGGCAATTATTTCTTATCGCCGGGGCAATATAGGGCCATATTAAGAGCGGAAGGTTTAGAAGGTATAGAAGATAGATATGCAAAACCATGGGTAGTAACCGATGAAAAAGTTATTGATTATTTAAAAGATGATGAAACTACGGACATGCAAAAAGAATTTTATGGCACATCCCGAAATTTTAGTGACAAAGATATCGAAGATGCCACAAAACAATTTTATGACGATGGGAAATAATTATTTATGAATGCTGATTTTACAGATGAAGATATTTTGAAGAAAAATCATAAAATTTTTTTTCGTATAATGCCGCTTTTTATAATAGTTGGTATATTGGTGTGTTTATTTGGTGCAACTGATAGGACTTTACATTGTACTTACGGTGGTGCAAACGGTTATGCTTGCCAAACTAATTTAAAGATATTTGCTTTTAATTTAGAAACTGATAATTTTACAAATATCACTGAGGCGGTCTTGGTAAGTTCCAAACGTTCGGGCAGTACTAGCCGCACAACTTACCAAATGCAATTTGTAAATAAAAGCGGACAAAAATTGCAATATACCCGTACTTGGATAAGTATGTATGGTAAAGTGAACAAAGAAGTGGCGGCGGTTAATAAATATTTTGCAGATGCCCATGATTTTAATTATACCTTTGTACGAAATAAATTTTTAATCTTTTTCGGTTTACTTTTTGCCGGTGTGCCGATGATTATTTTATTTTTAATTTCACACAATCCAAATGATACTGGTTTTAGGGATTTTGATGCAAAAAAATTTTTAGCACAAAAAGATTTAAGCAAAATGTCTAATGAGGAAATATTGGCATTTATCAAACAAAAAAATAATATGGGGAAATAATATGAAAAAACTACTAATATTTTTAACTTTTATTTTTTGCGTGGGGTTTGTCTTTGCGCATGGGGGGCAACAACTCTTAAATCAAATCGGGCGTGCCCCTGTTAAAACGATAAAACCTAAAGGCGAAATGCGCATATTTGTTAAAGACGGGGAGGAAGTTATAACTAATTTCCCATCGGCTTATTTGCCCATGACGCCCAAAATACATATAATTTTCCCTTCTGAAATTTCCGAACGGAAAGCCTCAATTTATATCTTCTCTCCGGAAGAACTTGATAAAGCAAAAATTCAGAAAATGTACCCTGATTTTTTTGGCAAATACTTTTTTATTACTGTATTGCTTGAGGAGGGGGAAAATAAATTTGCGCAATTTTTGACCTCTGAACTTTTACCCTATATTGAAGTAAATTATGCCGTTTTGCCAGAGGCTGACAAAAGAACTTTAGTAGCTAAAAATTCTTTTGCGCTTGCTTATTTGTCCGACTTAAAAAATATTTCTGCCTACTTAAAAAATGCCGCGCTTGGGTTTGATTATTCTTCCCCGCTGCCTAAGATTGAGATAGAAAAAGGCCTTAACTTGTGGTCGGAGGGCCCTGTTGATAATATGGCTGCTTTGCATGCCGCCTTATCAAAACAAAATCTGGTTTATTTAAAAGATTTCGCCTATGATATTGTTGCAGAAGGTACAAAGCATTTTGATAATCTTGACTTTTTATTTAATAAAGAAGACCGCAAAATTGTTAAAGCTACGCAGTACCAACAATTTGAAACCCTTGATTTGGAAAAAGATTTTGCTTCGCTTTTTTGGCTCAATTTAAAAGCAAAAAGCGGTTATAATTTGGCTTATATTCCGCAAGATTTGCGCATTGCACCTCCTTTCCTTAATTGGAATAAAGAGCAAGCCGTATTTAACATAATCCCGGGTGCAACTGCCGGGAAAATTAAAGTTTCCGGCAAAACCGAATTCGGTAAAAAATTTAAAGCTAAATTTAACCTCATTAATAGTGAAAATCAGCTTAAATAATTATCGTTTTTTATACAAAACCGCTAAAAATCGCTTAGTTATCCACAGATTATAGGTATTTTTGAATAGGGTATCTTTTTTGTGCCAGAATTTAGGGTTTGTATAGGGGAAAGCTACCTAAAATATATTAGTTAAATCTATAAAAAATAACTATTTTTACATAGTTATCCACAGATTCTATGCCAAAAGGGTTAGATTTTGATTATTTCCGCTTTTTTCTGTGAAATTTGTTTGGAGGGAGTGCCATCTCTTTAAGGTCAAATAAGCGGTCTCGCAACTCCGCGGCAAGTTCAAAATTTAAGTTATCAGCGGCATCAAGCATTTGGCGTTCTAATTCTTTAATCATAAGCGGAATATTTTTTGCCTCGGGCAAAACCGCACTTTCACTATGAATTAAAGCAAGGGAAGATTCACGGGAAGTATCCTCAAATTCCTTCAGTTCAACTTCAGCCTTAATAATGCTTTTTGGTGTGATATGGTGTTCTTTATTATATGCACTTTGAATTTTGCGGCGACGGTCCATTTCCGCAAGGGCATATTTTATGGCAGGTGTTTCTTTTTGTGCATACAAAACAACTTCACCTTTAGCATTACGTGCAGCTCTGCCCGCAATTTGGATAAGTGTTGTTTCATTTCTCAAAAAGCCTTGATTATCGGCCTCCAAAATTGCAACGAGGCCGACTTGAGGAATATCAAGCCCCTCACGCAATAAGTTTATGCCGACTAAAACATCATATTTTCCTTTTGTGAAATCTTGCAAAATATCAATTCTTTCAAGTGCGTCCAAACTGCTGTGCAAATAAGTTGCCTTCAAACCTTTTTCCAGAAGGTAAACCGATAAATCTTCCGCAGTTTTTTTAGTTAAAGATAGAACCAAAACGCGTTGCTTTTGTTTGATTTTTTCCTGTATGCGCGTTAGCAAATCTTCAAGCTGCCCTTGCGCCGGGCGGATAATTACAGGCGGGTCAATTAAACCTGTCGGGCGAATAATTTGCTCCACAATATTATTGCCGCTGACTGTTAGTTCATAAGGTCCAGGCGTTGCGGAAACAAAGACGGTATTTGGTAGTAAATTTTCCCACTCGTCAAATTTTAAAGGGCGGTTATCTAGTGCACTTGGCAGACGGAAACCGAAATCAATAAGCATTTGTTTACGAGCGCGGTCACCGTTAAACATACCGCGTATTTGCGGAACTGCCACGTGTGATTCATCAACAAAAACCAAGAAATCTTTAAAGCGTTTAAAATAATCAAATAAACAGTTCGGCCTTGCCCCTGCCTGACGGTGTTCAAGTACACGCGAATAATTTTCAATACCCGCGCACATTCCGCTTTGGCGGAGCATGGCAAGGTCATAATTTGTGCGCTCTTTAATGCGTTGCGCTTCAAGCAATTTATTTTGGCTTTCAAAATATTTTATACGCTCATCACGTTCGCGCTCAATATCTGTAAGGGCGCTTTCAAAGCCTTCTTCGCCTTGCACAAATTGTTTTGCAGGGGAAAGCCAAACATCATCAAGTTCATTAATAACTTCCATTGTTAATGGGTTAATTTCCTGCAAAGTATTGACGGTATTCAAATTTAAGCCGATACGCAAAGCCGTCTGCGAATATGGGGGGAAAACATCAATAAAAGCACCGCGTATGCGAAAAGTACCTTCGTGGAAATCCATTTCATTTCTTTCATACTGAATTTTTATTAAATGTTTTGTAAAAGCAGTTCTGTTTAACGGTGCGCCGCGTTTTAAATAAATGCGCAACTTCTCAAATTGTTCCGGCGAGCCGATATTGTAAATTGAAGAAACAGATGCTATAACAATAACATCATTTCTCGTCAGCAAAGAGTTTGTGGCTTTTAAACGCAACTTTTCAATATGGCTATTTATTGAGGCATCTTTTTCAATATAACTGTCCGTTTGAGGAATATAGGCTTCCGGTTGATAATAATCGTAATAAGAAATAAAATATTCGACGGCATTTTCCGGGAAAAACTGTTTAAATTCAGCATAAAGTTGTGCTGCTAAAACTTTATTTGGGGACATTATTAAAGTAGGGCGCTGCAAGTTTTCGATAACACTTGC
>CADAFA010000015.1 GCA_902787065.1 uncultured Elusimicrobium sp. | reverse complement strand
CTTTATTGGAACTTTTAGTAGTAGTTTTAATTATCGGGATATTGGCTGCAATTGCCTTACCGCAGTATAAAAAAGCGGTAGATAGAAGCACCGCTGCACAAGGTCTTTCTATTATAAAATCAGTTTGGCAAAGCATTGAAAGTTATTATTTAACAAATAATGAATTTCCGACTTCTTTTGCTCAATTGGATGTAGAAATCCCTTGGACAGGCAGTGAAGGACCTAATTTGGAAGATGTTAAAGATACCCATTCTAACGATACATGGTCCTTACAACTATATAGTGATACCAGCAGCAATAAAGCATTAATGATTACAATAATATCCGGTAAATATACCGGCGGTCAGTTTATTGTATTTAAGAGTCATCAAGCAAAAAAAGTTCCTAAAGATACACTTTTATGCGGTGAGTGGCGTACAGGTACATATAAAATATCAAAAGACGGTTTATTTTGTAAAGAACTTTTTAATGGAAAACTTATTGTAGAAGGTGCAGGCGGCAGCGTTTACACTTTTGAGCAATAAAATAACCCCCGTTTGCTGGTTGCTTACGGGGGTGTTTTTTTGCCCAAACTACTCAAAAGGGCATGTGGTTAGTTATTACTCTTTTTTACAGGGTAAGTAATCCCCCCGTAAAAGCATAAATGGCCGCGCAGGCAATAAGTAAAATTAATACCATTACAACTTTTTCATGTTTACTGAAACATGGCTCTGTCGGTGCATTTTGACGGCGGGCGACCATAAAAATAGGTATGCCAAGTGCCAAAAATACAAAGGCCATAAATAAATATTTTAACCCTGCCGCGTAAATCAGCCAAAACCCGAAAGCAGTACCTAAAATACCACTGATTAAGGCAAAAAATCTTCCGTGCTGGGTGATTTTTTGATATTCGCCGTCTTCGGTTAATTTCCACAAATAAAGTGTGCTGAAGATATAAGCAGGCAAAACCATAACGCCTGTAATGCTAAGCATAGTGTTCCACGCATTATTTGAGAAGTAAACCAAGAGCATTGCAAGTTGCATAATAATACTTGTTACCCAAAGTGAAACAGACGGCGTGCCTTTAGAATTTTCCCTTGCAAAAATTTTAGGGAAAGTTCCGTCAAGCGCTGCTGATTGCGGAATTTGCGCGGCAATCATTGTCCATGCAAGCCAGCTAAATAATACGGCAATTAAAAGCCCTATGTTCATTAAATAGCTGCCCCATGGCCCGACTAAATGTTCCAAAACACCTGCAGTTGACGGGTTTGCAATTTTTGCAATTTCCGCCTGTGTCATAAAACCAAAAGGCAGCAAGGAAAGCATTACATAAATTACCAAACAACCACAAAAACCCAAGAAGGTTGCCCTGCTTACTGCTTGCTGGCTTTTTGCGCGGCTTGATAAAACTACAGCCCCTTCAATACCGATAAAAGCCCAAAGGGTTACAAGCATGGTGCTTTTAAGTTGAGTACCAAAACCGCCTAAACTCTTGTCTGCGTGAAAGGCAAAAATACAAATAATTATAAATAAGGCAAGCGGTACTAATTTGGCAGCAGTACCTATAACGTTCATAACTGAGGCCTGTTTTACACCGCGTAATACGATAAAATTAAAACCCCAAATTAAGGCAGAACCGCAAATAATGGAAAGTAAATTGTTCCCCCCCGCAAAATGTGGCGGAAAGAAATAATTTAAAGCATCCATCGTAATAACGGCATAGCCGACATTACCGAAAATCTGGGAGAGCCAATAAGCCCACCCGATAGAAAACCCCGCATAGTTTCCAAAACCATTGCGGGCATACATATAAATACCGGCAGTTAAATCCGGCTTAACGCGGGCAAGTACGCTAAATGTATTGGCGATAAAGTACATGCCTATCCCGGTTATTACCCATGCCGCAAGTACGGCGCCTGCCGCCGCACCTTGCGCCATATTTTGGGGGAGGGAGAAAATCCCGCCCCCTATCATAGAGCTTATAACTATTGCCGCAAGCCCGATTACGCCGAGCTTGCCATTGTTATTTTGGTTGTTTTCCCCCATAATACCCCCAATTAAACTCTACTTATGCAACACGACAGGTGCGGCATTTTGGAAGTTTAAAAAGCCCATAACCGTCAAACAATAGGCAAAAGGTTGCGTAATGTTTATATAGTTATGCCAAAATTGAAATTCACTGTGTTTTTGTACACCGCGTATTTCAAGTTCGTGGTTTAAAGATTTATTAAGCCACATTTCTGCATGGCCTTTGGCAATATCATCGTCGATATGGGTATCAAAATATTCAACATATTCCGCTGCCCATCCGCCGATTAAATTGCCAGCTGAATCTTTGCCCCAGCAAATACCGATACCGGTTGCTATGGCTTTATGTTCTTCAATTTTTGCACCGTTACCGGCGATAATGGTTTCAAGTACTGCACCGTGTTTGAAGTTTTTGCAAACTTGTTCAACGGGTACGATATTACCAAATAATTCCTTCGGTAAAACCGAAGTATATGGCACTACATTGAAGTTTTCAATTTTTGCTTGAAGCAAAGCGCTGTCATAGCAAAAAGTTTCAAACGGTTGCGGCGGTATGCCGTCGTTTGCTTGCCCTGCACCGCCTGAAATAAAGGCGAGTGTAGGGTATCTTGTTCCGTATTCATTATTATTCATTGGTTTTCCCCCTCATTAAGTTACTAAATCATTAAGGTAGCTCTTAAAGTAAAGACGCTTACCCAACCGCTGTCTGCTTTGAATGCTGCGCGGTTATACATTTGTAAGTCCGGCGTAATTGTAAAACATGAGCCCATAGCCCAAACCCATTGTGCTTCAAAAACAGTTTCACCGGTGCGGACATAAGCAGGAGTGTAAACATCTCTTGCAATCCTATTATATGCAACACCGACGGTAATTGCATCAAGCGGGTTCCTGTGAAGTGGATTAACAAAAGCCATACCGAGCATATAAGAATTCTTTATTGGTACTACGCTGTTTGTTGAACCGTTTGCACGCCCAAACATTACTAAACTGTTGGTGAGGTTTTGTTCCATATTGAAACTCCACCCCATGGAATGCCCGGGTTGTTTTTCAACTGAAGGTTGATAATAAACCAAAGCGGAATATTGCCCTTTACCTAAACCGAAAACATTATTAGGTGTATAAGTTACAGAGCCAAAGCCCGTATATTTACCGTCAAACGCGGTATTAACACGCATTACAGAACCTGTTACATTTGTGGCATCTTGATAACCGCCTGCAATTGTAAGCTCTTTCATCGGTGTAGCCTCAGCATAAGCACCGAAGCTGGCTGTTGGATAACTTGCGCTTGCATTTTGGGACATTGAATAGTTTATCAAACCCGTTTGTTGGTTAGAGTTATAGGTTGTACCATCAAAATTATATATCGGGTATTGACCTACCGCCCAAGATAACCAACTTAAGGCACCGCCCCAAGTATGATTAAATGTTAATTGGGAAAAGATATTTTGCCTTCCGGGATAGTCGTTAATTGGCGTAGCAACACCGAGATTGTCACTAAGACTTGAAAGGCCCCAATATCTAACAAGGGTATAGTTAAAGTTAACTTGTGCAGAACCGAGCCAGGAATTTGTATTAAACAAATTCATTTGGGCATAGGGGTAATAAATATTTTGTAAAGCAGTTTTATGCCCGTTAGGTGCACCGCGTTGTGCAGTTAAGGACCAATCTAAACCATAGGAAAAGCCCATCCTGTCCCTAAGGTCTTTTTTGAAGTTTGAATAAGCATCATTTGCTTCATTATAATAGTAAGTATACATACTGCCTAAACGCCTTTCATGGCGTGCAGGGATTTTTACTTCTGTTATATCTTCATAAATATACTCGTGAATAAACGGGGTTATATAAACTATACCCTCCTCTGCATTCATTTCACTTTGCATATTTAATTGATTAGTCATTTGTTGGCCTTGGTTATAACCTTGGCTATGTTGGCCATGATGCATATCATGGTGGCCGTGTGTTTTGGCGTTTTGAGTTTGTGCAACGGCGTTAGCGGAAACCCCTAAACATAAAGCGAACGCAAACACCGCAGTTATTAGTTTTCTCATACAACCTCCTTTAGTTGTAGTCAGCATAAAATTTGCTGATATAATATATTTGCATTATTTTAATATAATGTCAAGTAATTAGTTTATAATCATTTTAGATTAGTTAATTTTTCCTTATTTTTTGTATTGTATATTGCTTTTTTAGGGCCTAGAAAATATAGGACTAAATTTAATATTTTAAAGTATGGTATTTTAGAAAAATCTTTAATAAAATAAGGTAAAAAACTAGTAAAAAATTGCTATAATAATTGGACGGAAGTATAAGGAGGTTTTATGAAAATTTCAAAAACTATATTAAATAAATTGTTAAAAAAAGCAAAAGAAATGTTTAAAAATTCTTATGCACCTTATTCGCAATATCATGTTGCGGCGGCAGTTCTTGCCAAAAGTGGTAAGATTTACGGCGGAACAAATATTGAAAATGCCTCTTACGGTTTAACAATGTGCGCCGAACGCTGTGCCATTTTTAAAGCAATCAGCGAAGGTGAAAAAGAAATTAAAGCCCTTTATATAATAGTATCCCAAGATCCAAGTTTACCTGAGGCTACGCCTTGCGGGGCATGTCGGCAGGTTCTTGCGGAATTTGCCCGCCCCGATGCGCCGGTTTATACTTTGAATTTACAGGATAAAAAACCGCCTGTAATGCGTATGCTTAAAGAATATTTACCTAATGCTTTTACACCAAAGAATTTGGAGTAAGTATTTCTTGATTTTTATCTTAAAAACGGTTATACTTTAATTATAAGGAGAATTAAAATGTAGGGTTAAAAACCCTAAAAAAATTTGAATCTGTTTTTGGAACCGTAGGAATACGGCTTATTTTTGGGAAACCGAAAATTTGCGCAACTCTAAAAACAGTCGGTAAGGGCACAAGGTGGACGGACTAATTACCCGTTTGCTTTGTGCCAAGTGTTTGCTATGAGCAAACCACGGCTGTTATTTTTGGGAAAGGTTGCGCAATTCCAAAGTGCCAGCCGTTTTTTATTGGGCTGAATTTGAAAGTATTTCCTATAATTCCTCTCCCCTTCCTAAGGCGGAGAGGTTAGGAGTGGGGTTATTGAATAATATTTGTTTGTTTTACAACCCCACCACTCCACCTTTCTTACGAAAGGGGCGGGGAGTATAAGGAAACAATCTTGTTGAAAAACAAAAAGGAGAATGTATGAAAAATAATGATGTAAAAAATAGCAAAGGTTTTACTTTGCTTGAATTATTAGTAGTTGTTTTGATTATCGGCATACTAGCAGGTATTGCCTTGCCGCAGTATAAAAAAGCGGTAACAAAAAGTAAACTTTCAACTATGAAATTCTTGATAAGGGATATACTTAGGGCGCAAGAAATATATTATCTAACAAATGGGGAATATGCCAGTAAATTTTTGGATTTAGATGTAGATATGCCTATACCTAATGAAAAAGAAGATGAAGATTCAAAATACATTTATGATTGGGGTTCTTGTTCAGTTAACGATTATCATGCAGTATGTCGTAATAAACAAATTAAAATGAATTTAGACTATTATTATGCTTATGCTAGTGAAAGACCGGGTTTAAGAGTTTGCACTGTAGGAACGACAGATTTAAATGATTACCGTAATAAAATTTGTGAAGAAGATCTAAATGCAGTCAGGCATTTAGTTTACGGGAATTATATTTTTTGGTATGACAAATAAATTTTCAGACTTCATACTACATGGTACTCAACTAAAATAAATTTTATATAATAAAATTGTGAATAAATATTTTTCCGGTTTGGTTGATACTTTACAAAAAATTGATAATACACAAAATGCGGCGATGGAAAGTGCTGCCGCGGTTTTGTCAGAAACTGTTTTACAGGACGGTTTAATTTTTACACTCGGTAACGGGCATAGCCACAGTGCCGCTTTGGAAGGTTTTCATAGGAGCGGCAGCCTTGCTTGCATTAGTGCAATTTTAGACGATAGTTTTAACTTCCGCCCAACTGCCCATAAAGCGACGGAACTTGAACGCAAAGAAGGTTATATTTTACCTATTCTTGCAAAGCATAAAATGACACCAAAAGATTGCATAATTATTATTTCAAATTCAGGCAGAAATGCCGCCGGTATTGACGGTGCAATATATGCAAAAAGTAAAGGGCTTAAAGTAATTGTGATAACTGCTGTTGCGGCTCATAAAGAAACGAAATCACGTCACTCAAGCGGGAAAATGTTGCGCGATTTTGCAGATGTTTTAATTGATAATTGCTGCAACAAACAAGAAACGGTTTTGACTTTAAACGGTAAAAGCGCGGGGCCGGTTTCCTCTTTAGTAAGCGGTGCGATAATGAATAATATTTTATATCGTGCTGCGGAAATTGTGGAAGAAAAACACCCTAATTTCCCTCTCCCTTTTTATAAAAGCAGTAATGATGTGGGCGGTGACGAGAATAATTTAAAGGTTGCCGAAAAATATAAGGGCAGAATTTTATTTTTAGAATAGGAAATTTGCATCTAATATTATAAAAAAAGGGTTGCTTTTGGCAACCCTTTTTACATTATGTTTAAATGTTTTATTTGTTTGGTACACTATTTGATGTATACTATTTATTGTTGAGTTCTTTTTTAGTAGTATCAAATGACACAGGGGGTATAGGTATCAAGATCCCGTTTTGTATCGGCATAGAACCAACCATTAAAACAGCAGCCGGGAGTTTTTCAATTCTTTTCGTTTCACCATACTGTTTTTTAAGTTTTTTAAGATCAGGCTTTTTGATAGGAGTTATCTTTTTAAGACTTTTATAAGCCGACTTTGATATTCCTTCCACCATATAAGTGTTGATTAAATCAAGTGCTTCATTATTTTTAAATGCTTGTGCAATTTCTATTAAGGAATTTGTGTCGGCTTTAAAACCTGCTTTTAACAATGTTTCCAATACTTCATTATGGTTTGTTTGGATTGCAAGAACCATTAAATCATATTGGTCCGTATCTGAAATTTTACCGTCTGTAATTGAGTTTTTGGCCTGTTCGGATAATTTTGCAGTATCAATAGGTAAATCTTCGTTCATTTGATTAAACAACAGCCCGACATTAAGGTATGATTTTTGAATTACCTGAGCAGGAATTTCAATTTTAATGTCTTGTTTGATAGAATCTATTGCATCGTGATAGTCCTTGAACTGCGCATTTGCAGGTGCGCTGAGCAAAGTGCCCGCTAAAAGAGCAATTGCCGGTAATAAAATATTTTTTGTTTTCATAAAAGTCTCCTTTATTAATTTCTTACTTATAGTTTAGCAATAATATCCATTTCTTACAAGGGTAAAAGGACCTATTTTAAAATATAAAAAGACCTAGAAAACAGTACCAAAAGTCCTATTACTAGATATTTATTTAAAAAAATGATAAACTAAACTTTTCATAGGAGGAATTTATTTATGAGGATGTTAGATTTAATTATTAAGAAACGAAATAATTTACCTTTAACTCAGGAAGAATTTAATTTTGTTGCCCAAGGCGCTTCAAAAGGAACCGTGCCTGATTATCAGTTGTCGGCATTTTTAATGGCCTGTTTTTTAAACCCCCTTTCCAAAAAAGAAACTGCTATGTTAACGAAGGCAATGGCTTACTCTGGCAACCGTTTAGAATTTAAAAATATTAAGATACCTACGGTTGATAAACATTCCACAGGAGGTGTCGGGGACGGTATTTCCTTAGCACTTGCACCCCTTGTTGCTTGTGCAGGGGTGGTAGTTCCAATGATGTCGGGGCGCGGGCTTGGGCATACCGGCGGAACACTTGATAAGCTTGAATCAATGAAAGGTTTTAAAGTTCGTATTAAAATACAAAATATTTATAAACAAATGAAAGCTTTAGGTGTTTGTATGTTTGGACAGACAGAGGACCTTGCCCCTGCCGATAAAAAACTTTATGCCTTGCGAGATGCAACAGGCACAGTTGAAAGTATTCCTTTAATTACAGCAAGTATTTTATCAAAGAAATATGCGGAAGGAGTTAAATCATTATTTATTGACGTGAAATATGGATCTGGCGCATTTATGCAAAATTATAAAAATGCAAAAGAGCTTGCCAAAACTTTGGTAGAAACTGCAAAAATGTTGGGCCTTAAATGTGGTGCTTTATTAACAGATATGGATACACCGCTCGGGCGTGCAGTGGGTAATGCAAACGAAATGCGCCAAAGTATAGAAATTTTAAAAGGCAATAAAAATATTGCACCTGATTTTTATAAACTTTTGATTGAAAGTGCCGCTTATATGCTTTTAATCAGCGGTAAAGAAAAGAATATAAGTAAAGCACGTTCCGCCGTAGAAAAGATTTTAGAAAGCGGGGCAGCTTTAAAGAAATTTAAAGAAATGCTTAAATGGCAAGGTGCAAACCCAAGTATTGCCGATAATCCGGAAAAATATTTAAAAGATTCAAAACTTTGCACTTTAATTAAAGCAGATAAGACCGGTTTTATTACGCGTTTAACTGCAAGAACAGTCGGCGAAGCCGCGGTCTTGCTCGGTGCAGGGCGCGGTAAGATGGAAGATAAAATTGCCTACGGTGCCGGAATTTGGCTTGATAAAAAACTCGGTGACAAAGTTAAAAAAGGTGATATTATTGCCCATATTTATGCAGATGATAAAAAGCGTTTAGCCGACGGCGTAGCTGTATTTAAGCAAGCCTATTCTATCGGTATGAAGAAACCGAAACTTCGCCCGCTTATTGCGGAAGTTATAAAGTAGAAAGGCATTATATTTACAAAGAAAAAAGGGCTGACTAAAGCAGCCCTTAAATCATTTCACTTTCGCTTTACGTTGATAGCCTATGGCGGATACTATTTTTGCCTTAAATATTTTGCCGGGTGTTACTGCTTTATCAAAAGTAACAGTTCCGTCAATATCAGGGGCATCTTTGTAGGTGCGGCCAAGTAGCGGAGTATCTGCAATAACTTCAATATTTTTGCCGAGTAACTTTTTGTTTATACCGTCAATAACTCGGCTTTGCACCGCTTCAAGTTCCAAAGCGCGGCGGCGTTTAACTACGGCAGTAATTTGCTTTTTGAAATTATAAGAACTTGCGCCCTTTTCCCTAAAATATTCAAAGACGGCTACGTTGTCAAATTTAAAATCGCGTACAAAAGTTTTAAGTTCTTCAAATTGTTCCTCCGTTTCCCCGGGAAATATGGGTAAATTTTTTCTTCCCCCGCCATAATTTTGGCAAGTTCTTTCGTTACGCGGTGCGGATAAGCATACATTATCCTAAAACGCTCAAGCCCTTTGATTTTAACAAGTTTTTTAAGCAGTTTTTCAAGTTGCGGTTTACCGTATAAATCTTGCCCGTAAGAAGTGGTATCTTGCGCAATTAAACTGATTTCTTTGACGCCGGACGCAGCCATTATTTTGGCTTCTTCCAAAACTTCTTCAAGCGGTTTACTGCGGTAAATGCCGCGTATAAACGGGATAGTGCAATAAGAACAGCGGTTATTGCAGCCGTCGGCAATTTTTAAATAGGCGGTATGCGGCAAAGTTAGGCCCATTTTAAATTCCGGCGCATGCAAAGTTTTTGAAATTGTCGGCAAAAGCGAACCTTTTTTACCCAAAATATTTTCAATATTATCTTGTGCTTTAATGGAAAAGGCAAGGTCAATTTTTGGGAACTTTTTCAAAACACTTTTGCCAAGCCTTTCCACCATACAACCGGTAACAAAAACTTTTTTGATTTTCCCGGCATTTTTTAATTTTAGGGCATATTTAATATTTTCTTCCGCTTCTTTAACAGAACTTGCCAAAAAGCCGCAAGTGTTTATTAAGACGGCATCGGCATCTTTTACATCAAAAACTAAATTGTGACCGTGGGCTAAAAGGCGGGCGCAAAAATCTTCCGAGTCCGTTAAATTTTTTGGACATCCTAGGCTGATTAAAAAGAAATTCATTTTTCCTCCGTTACTGCGGTGTTTAGAAGTTCAAGCAGCGCTTTGTTTTGCTTATCTTTAGAGCCAAACGGTACAATTTTTGAGCCGCTTGTATTGCTTATTTTTACATAACCGTCTTTTATGTTAAAAACCGTGTGTGGCTGATTATCAAAAATACTGCGCCCGAACATACCGCGCGGTGTGTTAAGGCCGGCAAGGCCCAAAATTGTCGGTGCAATATCTTGCTGGGATTTAAAAAGGTCGGGCGAAATATTTTCCAAAATCGGTTTTTTTGAAATAAAAATTATCGGTACTTCATTAAACATAGGGCGCGCTCCTTTGTATATTCCCCCTCCCTCAAGATTGGCATAAAAGGGGTGATCTGCGGTAATAATTAAAAGGGTATCTTCGTTAAGTAAATTTTCGTCTTGCAAGTTTTTTAGAAAGCGGCCCAAATCTTCATTATGTCTTGCAAAAGCACGCGGCATATTAGGTTTTTTATAAAGGGCTTCAATTTTGGGGTTAATATCGGAAATTTCAGGGTATTCCTGCCCCAGATAATCGGTGCGGCCTGTGGGGACATGTGTGTCAACATTTAAAATATCAATAAATATTTTCTCGTCATTTTTATGATGTTTAAGATATTCAACAACAAAGTCAAAAAGTTTCCTGTCCGTTAAGCCCCACCAGGCAACGGATGCTGCATATTTAGGGTCCCGTTCAAAAGTTGCAGCGCCGTAAATTTCATCAAAACCGGCTTGTTTAAAGGTTATATGCTCGTTCATATATTCTTCATTGGCTCCGCGTATAAAAACTGTTTTAAAACCGTCATCTTTTAAAAGTTTCACAAAAGACAAAGGATAACCGTTTTTAAAAGAAAGTTCTGCGTTTGGGTGGCCTGAAAATATTACGCTTAACCCGTATAAAGTGGAAAGTGTAACCGGCTTTAAAGACGCATAATGGTAATAATACAAAAGACCGTCGTAAATTGAACTCGCCTCTGGCGGAATATTCGGGTTAAAAGAAGATATAAACTTGTTTGAAAGGGCTTCGGTAGTCAGTAAAATAATTTTTTTATAGGTATTTTTATTTTTAAAATTTGTCGGAGTAAACAAATTATATTCTTTTGCTATATCTTCAAGTTCCGTGGGTAATTTTTGAACTATTTGGTATTGGGGTTTATTGGAAATAATATCTTTGGCTAAGTTTATAACAGGTGTATCTATTAAAAGGTTTGTGTAAAAAGCTTGTTCCGTGGAGATATGCTTTATCGGGCTTATGCAAGAAATTAATAACAAAAGCACCGCCGTAACCGCTAGTTTTTTAGTGCTTTGTTTGAAACTTGTTTTAACCCATAATTTTTTAATAGCAAAATAGGGTAATGAATATAAAATAGCAAAAATAATAAGCAGACGAATGTCCGTCATAAATTTATAATTTGCACCGCCGAGTGTCATTAAATATTTTGAAACAAAACGCTCTTTAAAATAAATTAAAATTGCAAGATCCGCACAAAGGCTAATATAGTACAAAAATATCACAAGAGCCAAAGCCCAAATCCGTTTTACCCCTAAAAAGTGGAAAAAGTAAAAAATAACTGCTAAGGTTAAGAATTCGCAAACAAATTTGATTATAATCCCCAAGGTTAAGGAAAGTGCGCCAAGCGCATTAAATTGGTTTAGACCGATTAAAAACATAACTAACCCAGGTATAGCCAAGACGGAAAAAAGCGGAATATCCTGTTTTAAAGGCAATAAATATTTTTTCAAAAAATCCTTCATATATAGTATAACCCCTCAAAAAATGCTAAAATAATTATACCTTTTTAAGAGTATTAAAGGAAGGAAATTATATGGAAAATATTGACTTAGAAAAGAAAAGACACAGTGCCTCGCACATTTTAGCAGCCGCCGTACAGGAGCTTTTCCCTGATACGAAATTCGGCATTGGCCCAGCAATTGAAAACGGTTTTTATTATGATCTCTACACTACCCACAAATTTACACCCGAAGATTTAAAAACACTTGAAGATAAAATGAAGGAACTGTGTAAAGCAAAACAGCCCTTTGTATGTAAATCAATTTCCAAACAAGAAGCGCTTGACTATTTTAAAAAGCGCGGTGAAATCTTTAAAACAGAACTTATTGAAGAACTTGAAGACGGGCAAATTACAACTTATACCGTCGGTAATTTTACTGATTTATGCCGCGGCCCGCACGTGGAACACAGCGGCCAAGTCAACAGTTTTAAACTTACACATATTGCCGGTGCTTATTGGCGCGGCGATGAAAAACGCCCCCAGATGCAACGTATCTACGGTCTTTGCTTTAACGATAAAGAAGAACTTAAAAATTATATCCATCAGCAGGAAGAAGCCGCTAAACGCGACCATCGTAAACTCGGCGTAGAACAAAAACTTTTTACTATTACCGAAGATGTTGGCCCCGGGTTAGTTTTATGGCAGCCGCGCGGTGGTATGCTTCGTAAAATTTTGGAAGATTGGATCAGAAATGAAAATTTAGCCCGCGGCTATGATATGGTTTATACCCCCCATATTGCCCACTTACACTTATGGGAAAAATCAGGGCACGCAAATTTTTACAGCGAAAATATGTTTAGCCCCATTGAAGTAGATGGGCAAAAATATCAGCTTAAACCTATGAACTGCCCTTTTCATATTGCAATTTATAATGCCCAACTCAGAAGTTACCGCGATTTGCCTTTGCGCCTTAGTGAACTTGGTACAGTTTACCGCTATGAACGCTCCGGCGTAATGCACGGGTTACTTCGCGTTAGAGGGTTTACTCAAGATGATGCTCACATTTTCTGTACGCAAGACCAAATTGCTACGGAAATTGAAGATTGTTTTGCTTTTGCTTTACATATCTTTAAAACTTTCGGTTTTAAAGAATATAAAGTGGAACTTTCCACTTGGGATGAAAAACATCCGGAGAATTATACCGGATCTGCTGATGCATGGCATAAAGCCCAAGAAGCTCTTGAAAGCGTTTTAAAGAAGAATAATATTCCTTATACTTCACATGCCGGTGAAGCCGCATTTTACGGCCCGAAAATTGATATTAAATTAATTGACGCAATAGGCCGCCCATGGCAGCTTTCCACAATTCAGTTTGATTTCAATTTACCCGAGCGTTTTGACTTAACTTATGTCGCCAAAGAAGGACGTGAAAGACCTTTGATGGTGCATCGCGCTATGCTTGGTTCAATTGAAAGATTCTTAGGCATTTTAATTGAACATTATGGCGGTTTATTCCCCCTCTGGCTTGCACCTTTACAAGCAAAGATTTTGACTTTAACGGATGCCCAGCTTGATGCTTCCAAAGCTTTACAAGCCAAAATGAAAGCAGCAGGCCTGCGCGTTGAACTTGATGCAAGCCCTGAGAAATTGGGTGCAAAGATTCGTGCCGCGCACCTTGAAAAAGTGCCTTATACTTTGATTATCGGCGCAAAAGAGGCGGAAACAAATACCGTTACAATTCGTTTAAGAAGTGGCAAGAATATAACTGTTTCCAATGAGGAACTTATTAAAACAATGTCTGAAGAAGCCAATACACGCTCCTTAGAAAACTTATTTAAGTAGTTAATTAAATAAATTCTTGGCAAATAAAAAACCCCGAGTTTTTAACTCGGGGTTTTTTATGGTTTTTATTAATAATCTATTTGTTGGCCTTGTCTAATGATACTTTCAAAGAAACCAGTCCAGAAAGAATTAGTAGTTGTTTCTTTGATTGTTTTTTGTTTTTCAAATATTTTTGAGATTGAAGAATTATCCCTAGCATATTGTGTTGTTACAACTTCTTTTGACATGTTAAACAAATCTTCTAAAGTAACAGTTGTACCGGTATATTTGAAGTTATATTTAGATTCAGTGATTACTTTAATATAGTACGGTTTTGCGTGTTGCGGTAAGTTTAAGATTGATTGGGCTAAATCATCAATTTTCATGAAAATAGTCTGCTTTGCAGCGTTTTCATTCATGTTAGATAAGGATTCATCATTCATTAAAGCCAAGAAATTATTATAATCTCTAAGAAGATTTTGATATTTTACTGTGCTGTTAATGTCTTCGTTGATTGCATTGATAATGTTTTGTTGTTGTGTATTGAGTTGGGCTTCATTGACCTTATATTGTGCTAAAGTCTTTACTTCTTGGCGTAATTCTTTTTCAGGGGTTGTATAACTAAGTTGATGCGCCATTACTGAAGTGGCGGAAAGTGCGATTACTGCAAGTGCTGCTATTAAGTTTGTTTTTTTCATTTTATTTTTTCTCCTTTAATATAGGCATCTAAAAATCTAGCGTTGTTGCTGCCTTATCTACCAATATTCTATGAGTTATTAAGGCATTGTGCAAGGGAACTTAGACCTATTTTGATATAGGTCTTTTGGGTACTATTTTCTTGCACCGAAACGGCGGTTGCGTTTAGAATAAGCCAATATTGCTTTCATAAGGTCCTCTCCCTTAAAATCCGGCCAAAGTGTTTTGGTGAAATAAAATTCACTGTATGCCGCTTGCCAAAGAAGGAAATTTGAAAGACGTTCTTCACCTGAAGTTCTTATAATAAGGTCCGGTGAAGGTAAATTTTGATACAAGTTCTTTTCTATATCACTTTCGGTAATTTTTGTTTTACCTTGTGTTAATAGTTTGTTAACTGCATCAGTAATTTCCTGCCTTGCGCCGTAATTTAAACAAAGGTTTAAGGTAAGTTCCTTTTTACCGTTTGTTGCTTTTATGACTTCATCAAGTTTATTCAAAATTTTTTCAGGCAAACCTTTACGGCGACCGCTGAAAACTAGTTTGACGTCCTTATATTTATCTTCGGTGAATTTGTTTAAAGTATTGGCAAGCAAGTTCATTAAATAGTTTACTTCTGTTTTAGGGCGTGCCCAATTTTCAGTAGAAAAAGCATAAAGACTTAGAACTTTTATATTTTGCTCTAAAGCAGTTTGTACAATAGCTTCAACGGAAGCAGCACCCTCTTTATGCCCTTCTTTATGGGGAAGTTTTTTGCTTTCTGCCCAGCGGCCGTTACCATCCATTATGATTGCAATATGTTTTGGTTTGTTCATATATAAATTTTAGCAAATTTGGAGATAGGGAATTATAAATAAAAATTGCCCAGTACAAACGGATTTGGGTTACGGTAAAATTCCTGACGGAATTTTCCTCCACCTCGGCCCTCGCGGTTTTTGCCTTTCAGCACTTCATGCTTCAAACAAAAACAACGCTCCGGGCTTCAAATCCTGCCGCAAGCAAAGCAGTTTGCTCGCTACTGTGCAATTTTTGTAAATAAAAATTGCCCAGTACAGGATTTGAACCTGTGACCTTTCCCATGTCAAGGGAACGCGCTACCACTGCGCCAACTGGGCTCAAAACTTAAAAAATTTTCAAATTCTTCGTCGCAATTCCTTGCAACATATATATTATACCAAATTTTCCAATTAAGTGCAAAAATTATGCTTATAATAAGACCTATTTGCCACATAGGTCCAAAGGCCCTGTTTTTATTCACGTTTAAGTTGTAGAATTTAAACAACAGGTCGTTATATTATAAGGAGTAAAAATGATGAAACTGAAAAAATGTTTGTATCTAGCTGTATTAAGTATTTGTAGTTGTTCTTGTTTTCTTATGGCAAGTACAGAAGGTTCTATAAAAGCCCAAGCAGAATTTAAAGAGAATATCTTAGAACTATTGAAACAAAAAGATTTTGATGCGATAAAAGAATATATTCAAGGAATACCTGATTGTGATCTGACTTATAAAGCAGTGGAAGATATAAAAGACGACACAGAAGTAAATCCTCTGATCCTTGAGGAAGTTAGGGCAAATCCTGTGTGTACGATGGACCGTATTAATGGGAAAAGCTTTCTTTGGCATGTATGGCAAAAAGGGTATAATAAGGAGATGTTTCGTTTTGATATAATTGAAATTGACGGCGGACTATATGATGCATTAGGTAATTATTATAGGTTTTTATATCATGCGGAACCAAAAGATTTAAACCTCAAATTATATAGAAATTTTTATAATCGGTTTATAGATACTTGGTTACAAGAGCGGGTTGAGTTAATTTTGACAAATCTTTGGCAACCCGGAACAATATATAGAAAATGGGATGGGTTTTCTTCTATGACCGGTCAAAATATTTATACCACTTTATATATTTCTTATATGCTTGGTTTTGAGAGTGTAACTAAATATGTTGACCCGGAAATTAAGCTTGATAAAAATATTTTCGGAGGCGGGAAAGATAGATTGCGCACCATCTTAAAAGAAATGAAACAAAAGAGTGATGAAACTAACACCCCGCAACTACTTCAGTACATAAAGCGTTCTTGGTATCATTCAATAGCCTATAGTGAATCTGATCAAAAAGAAAAAGAATATTATCAGGGCAAAAAGCATAGAAAAATGTTTGAATTATTAAGCGGAAACGGATGGGAAATGTTTTCAGATATACTTGATGGTGTTACAGGGGAGAATCTGCGCAGGGAAAAACATAATATCAAAGTTGATATTCGCAATTGCCTTCGCATAATGCAAAACGCAGAAGTTTGTGATTCTTTTGAAAAGGGTGCAATAAAAAACGGCTTTTATACACCACCCGTTGAATATGTGGAACCTACTTTGAAAGAAAAGATGAAAGAAATGCAAAATCAAATACAAGAAAAACTTTTTACTTATCAATAAAAATCAAAGACTTTCAAAAAAAACTCCGGTTTAATACCGGGGTTTTTTAATGCAAACTTTATTTTGCAGGGTATATAGCACCCGTTGTTTTACCGGCAGTTGTGATAAAGGGTACAATTAAAACTTCTTTATAATTACCTAAAGAACCTTGAAATAAATCTACAGTATAACCGCCGAAGGAGGCTGTATTATATTTCTGTAAAGAAGATCCGTCCCATTTAAGTAAAACTAATTTCCCGCTTTGGTAATAACCAAAGGTACTGGATAAAATACCGAGTTTAGCTTCATTTTCGAGCCCGGCAATAATTATCCCTTCCTCACCCTTATATAAAGCAAGGGAAGAATAAAATTTAAATATTTCATTATTAAATTTAATTCTGTTTGGTGTGGAGGCAAAATTAAAACCGGAAGGGCTGTTAATGTAAGAGTTCTTTTTGTCAAATTGTAAACGCAATTTGCCACTGGGTTGAGTATAAATTACTTGCTCTGTATTGCCGTCAAATTTGGCTAAATTGAAGCCGTAGATGCTGTCAAATTTATAAATTTTTAATTGATCACCTGCCTGGTATTTGCCATCTTTATAAACTAGAACTGCTGGGTTTAAAAAATTAGATTTGCCGAACATATTGTTGACGTTTTGTGTATACAAAACGCGTTCCTTATTGTAAGGTGCAATACCTTTAACAAGCCCACGTATTGTAGCCTTTTCTGCCCAAGTTTCCTTTTCAAATTCATATACTGCAGTATTAAAATGTTCTTTAGCGGTATCAAAATAAGATATAAAAATTTCTGCTTTATTATTACCGTTTAAATCTCCGTTATCTAAGGAAATAATTTCGAACATTGGGTTGAATTTAAATTCGGAAATTTTATTTAATTTATTGTCTTTTAAATCATAGGTTATGATGTTATTATCTTCATTGGCTAAAATTAAATTACTTTGCCCGTTGCCCATAATATCACCGGCAGTAAAAGCAAGTATTTTGCCTTCAAGCGCAGAACTTTGCCAAAGCGGGGCTAAATTATTTTGTGTATAGTTTTGTTCTGATTGAGGCATATTATTATGTTGTACGGTCGGTAAAATTTTAACATCAGCTTCAAGGCCTTCAAGATTGTCTTGCTTATTAAAAGATGAGATATTACCCACGGCAAAAAGTTTTTCTACCATTGTAATAGTCCCGTTTAAGCGTCGTTCAATAGTTTTGCCAAGTACTTTACCTGTTTTTGGGTTTTTTAGTTCGCCGCCCCAAAAAGTTACGGTGAAAGTATCATTTACTTTAGGCTTTTCCTGAAAGTCGGAAATATCTAAGTAAACTTTTGCCCCTTCTTGTTTAACAATAAGGGCAGACTGTGCAAATATTTGCACAGTGGTAAAAACAAAAACTGCAAATAATAATGTTAATCTTTTCATACTTATATTATATATAATTCTTTTTTATTTTAGGCCTTGACATCTTGCTTTAAAAAGATATACACTACTTAAGTAGTCAGTTAGTTTATTTCTAAAAGGAGGAAAAATGAAAAAACTACTTATCGTAGCAATGGCGTGTGCTTTATTTGCACCTGCTTTTGCTGTTGAAAATGTATATGTCACCGGTGATATCCAAACCATCGGTTTAAACGTTAACGACAAAGACGTTGCTGTTGTTAATGGCGATAAAAAAGGTACAACAAACCGTGTGTTATTCGGTATTGGTGCTGACCTCGTTGAAGATGTTACAGCAAAAGTAACATTTGCACATAGAAATACTTTTGGTCAAGATAACGTAACGGGTGAAAGGGTTCAAGATGTTTGGGATAATACCAGATTAGCGGAAGCTTATGTTAAAGTCGCAAATGTTTTTGATGCTTTGGAAGTCAAAGTCGGCCGCCAATTTTACGGTGATGAAAAAAGCGCTGTATTATATTTCGGTCCTGATTACGGCTATGCTGTTGGTAATAATTATGAATCCCTTGATGGGGCAACTGTTAGATACAATGGTGAAAAATTTGCTTTAACAGCAGCTTATTTCTCTTTGGTTAATACTCCTGTACCTTTCCCTGGTTATCCTGTTCCTACAACTGACCAAAATCTCGGCGGTTTAGATTTAGATTTAAAACTCAGCGAACAAGTTTCAGCCAATGCTTATGTCTATGACGTAAGACAAAAAGGTGCCGATGCTTGGGGTTTCTGGGGTATTAAACCTACCTATGAAAGTGATAATCTTAAATTAGGTGCTGAATATGCACAAAACTATGGTCAACATGAAAAAGGCTGGCAAGTTAAAGCTGACTTAGCTTTACCTATCGCTACCGATGATGTAACATTTACCCCGCGCGTAACCTATTTAAAATCTGAAAAGAATTTTGAAGCTTATGGTAACTATCGCCCCGGTTTAATGTTCGGTACCGTTTTAGGTATTGTTAACAGAGGTGTAGCTGCAGATTGGGATATTCTTAATGTTGGCGCTTGCTTGAAATTTGCAAACCTTGAAAAATGGGGTTTTGGTTTAGATTTCTATACTGGTGAAAGAAATGATACTTGGAACGGTAACAGCTGGGAAGCAAAAATTGTTTACAATCACAATCAATATGTTGCTTTCAACTTAACCGGTGCAGTATTAACAAATGTCAGACACCTTACTGCGTCACCGACAGCTGTACAACTTGGTATGAACATCAAGTTCTAAACTGAGATCTGCAATTTAAAATACCCCTGCAACCGCAGGGGTATTTTTTTATAGGGAATTACATTATCGTCCTCACCCGCATGGCGGGCGGAGGGTGGCTTGCGCTGTTTTTTGCGCAAGACGGATGGGGGTATTAAGTTTTCCTTATTTATCCCCCCTCTGCCTCACAAGTTCGGCACCTCCCGCCCGTATGACAAAGCATACGGGTGGAGGCAATAAAGAAGTTGTTTTTATTTACTCTTTTATCGGTTTTTGGATTAGGAAAAGCCCTGCAAATATAATACAAAGCCCGACAAGTTCATAACTTGTGGGATATCTACGTAGGGCAAAAATATCAAGCACCATAGCAACAACAGGGGAAAAGTATGTAACAGATGCCATCCTCGTTGTCCCCCATCTTTTTATGAGTTCCACCATAAGTAAAAAAGCTATTGCGGAAGAAAATACCCCTGCACAAATTATTGAAATTATAACTTTTGCAGAGAAATTATTTACTGACGGGAAAGGTTCTGCCAAACAAGAAACTAGCAATAAAATTACTGCCGAAATTAAATATTGATAAAAAGTATTTGCCTCTAAAGTAGTTTTATTATTGTCGACCATAATTTTTTTGGTCATTACATTACCAAGGCCGTAAGACCATGCCATAATTAAAAGTGCAAGATAACCGTAAATTTCCGTAGAACTTATGCCATGAAAACTTGCTTTGAGTTGGGGCCATGTAATAACAATTAAACCTATAATACCACAGAATATACCAAAAGCGCGGCGCCAGGTAAAGCGGTCTACCCCTTTTAAAATTATTGCACCTGCAATAAAAGACCATATAGGTACACTTCCGTTAAAAATCCCCCCTACAGTAGGCGCAACAAAGCGCTGTCCCCAAGAGAGAGAAGCAAAAGGAAGAAGTATTAGTAAAAGCCCTATAACAAAAGGACGCCAAATTTGCCTGAATTCTATTTTTAAACTTTTTCTTTGAATTTTATAGAAAATAAGAAAGAATATCAAACCTGCCAAAACCCTAAAAAAGGTACTCCAATAAGGAGGCAAAGCAGTAACGATATTTTTTGTTGCTAAAAAAGCTGTACCCCAACATAAAGCTAAACAAAAGGCTAAAAAGTAAGACATTCACCCTCCTATAGTATATCTATTTTATCATGTTAAAATTGTTTTTATTTACTAATTTCTTAAAACTATCTGTTATAGTTTTTGCGGGCAAATCTTTATTATTGGATTCTGATTCTAATATAAGTGCTTTATCACTGTTTGGGCCCCATAATCTTATATTTTCCTGATTAGCAGCTCTGTATATACAAAGTTGAGGTTTGTTTAAGGCAACAGCTGCATGTACAATATAAGTATCCGGTGAAATTAAAAAGTCCGCAGTTTTTAGCAAAGCCAAACTTAAATTAATGCCCCCATCTTTTGCGAATTTAGGCGGTACTGTAAATAAATTTTTTGGTTTATCAGTAGGTAGAAAGTTTTTTAATTTCTTTTCAGGTCCGATAATGAGAAAATTATAATCAGGCAAAGTTTGTGCTACTTCCAAAGCCTGCTTTGCGGTTAAAGAACGGTGCTTTGAAGCCGCAAAGGGATTAAATATAACAAGTGATTTTTTAGAATCTAAACCTTCTTTAGAGAGTGTTTTAAAAACTTTATCTGCCAATTTTGTAATTTCTTTGGGTATAAATAGGTAATAATTATAATCAAACTGATAATCTTTTGGGACAAGTTTTAGTTCCTCAATAATTTTTTTATAAACGTTTGATATATGTTCCTGCCCGTAATTATAGTGTTTTTTGATATTGTAAAGGCCGTAACCGTCCCTGTTAAAACCAAAAACAAAACGGGCATTTATTAGGCGGAGAAGCAAAACAGTTTTGTGGCTTAATTCCCTATCAATATCTATTACCAAATCAAATTTTTCTTTACGTAGTTTTTGCCCGAGTTTAAAAGCATTAAACCAACTTTTATTATAAGGATATATGGCAGAAATATTTTTGTTATTTTCAATAATTGTTTTTGTTGCCGTACCGGATACGACAGATATTTCAGCACCGGGTAGCAAATTTTTTAAATTCTTATAAAAAACTGTTGAAACTATCATATCCCCCATTTTGTTATCATGGCGAAGAAATAATATTTTTTTTATGCTTTTTATCTGGCTTGGGGAAAAGTGATTGTTATTTTTTTTATCAAACAAAAATTTAGAAAAGAGAGTTTTTTGTTTTCTTGTCCATAAAATTCTTTTATGATTTAATTCTCTTAAATTCATATTAGGCTACCCATTTAAACATATTGTACTGTATTTTAACACTTCCTGCACAGACCAATTATCAATATAGTGGACAGGTTTATTTGACTTAGTCGCTGAACGTATAGCATAAGTGTTTTCCTGTTCAAGAGGATGGAATAAATTAAAGCCGTCATCATAACCGGAGTAAATTGCTGTAAGAGGTTTATTGTAAGCGCAAGCAACGTGTACACTTGCCGTATCTACTGTGAGTATAAAATCTACTCCGTAACATAGAGCAAAAAAGGTTTCAAGTGATATTTTACCTGTATAGGTTATATCCTTTAATTTGGGTAAATTATATGAAATTTCATTCATAGCAAAAATAAAATTGGGATGATATTCTGTTTTAAGTTTAATAAGTACTTGTGTCAATAAGTTCTTATCTAAAATTTTATCAGACCCTAAGGGGCAAACCAATATATTTAATTGTTTGGGGGTTAACCATTTTTCGATAATTTCTTTCTGATTGGCGGAAGGTATATCTAAATTATATTTTATCAGCAAAAGGTGTTAAAGTTAAACTTTTGCTTAAATGTGTGACAGAAAGTTTAGGTACATAAAAATTGTAGTTGTGGACAGTTTTCGGTGAATAATTCTTTTTAGACGTCTTTTCAAAACAAATGGTATAAGACGGAGATAGAAAATAATCACAGATTATATTCCGGGTTGTAAAAGTAGGGCGGTAATCTAAAAAAACTTGCCATTTTTTATGTTGCTTAAAGTAAGTTAGAGGTTTGTCTTCCAAACAAACAGATATACCGGGTATATGTTCAAAAACAAAGTGATTTCTGCTTGTTACCAGTACCCCGATTTTGCCGGAAGGATAAGCCTGTTTTAATTGACTTATTACTGCTGAAAGCACCACAGCATCCCCTACACCTGTGCCTATCGGCCTGATCAGTATGGAATTTATATCCCCCCGCTTTATTTATTTTTTTACCGAAGATTTTACAGATTAAATTTTTCATTTTATACTTTAAGAAATATTGCAAAACAAAATCTTTATTAATGTTTAATTATCTAAAGATTTTGCTAAATAACCATACCCCCATACAGAATCGAACTGTAATCCCCTGCTTAGAAGGCAGGTGCTCTATCCATTGAGCTATGGGGGCAATAATTCGTTACTTATATATTTTAGCAAATTTAAAACAAAATGTAACAAAACACAAAACCTTTTTCAAATTTGCTATAATTAAATTATGCAAAAACTTTATAGAAGTTTTAATTTTAAAGCGGGTTTCGCTTTCTGATTTAATGGCAGATGCTTTTTGTGTCTGCCTTTTTTTATGTATTAAATATGTGTTAAAGGAGAATAATTATGTTCATGCCCAAAGAAACAAAATTTTTTGATTTATTTGACCGCCAAATTGATAATGTCGTAAAAGGCGCACAACTTTTTAAAACTATTATCACCCAACCCGGTGTAACCGCGGATAATATTGATAAAATGCATGCCATCGAGCATGAAGGGGACGAAATAAACCACCGTATTATTGATAAACTTAATGAAAGTTTCATTACCCCTTTTGACCGCGAAGATATTTTAGACCTTTCCAATTCCACCGATAACATTATTGATGATATTTACATGATCGCCAAACGCTATTATCTTTATAAACTTTTAACCCCCGGCGAGTATAGCCATAAATTTGCCGCTGTAATTGAAGATTCTATTTTAGCTCTTCAAAAAGTTGTTCATGGCCTAAGGAATAATAAAAAATCTAAAGACGTTATGGCACAGTGTGTTGAAATTAACCGCCTTGAAAATATGGGTGATATTTTACGCGACGAGGCAATTTCTAAATTATTAAATGATGAAAACGCCAATCCTATCGTCGTAATTAAAAAGAAAGAGATGTATGAAACTTGCGAAAATGTAACCGATTTATGTGAACATGTGGCAAATATAGTTGAGTCAATTTTGGTAAAAAATAATTAATTATGATTTCAATAATTTTACTTATTGCTTTAGCCCTCTTTTTTGATTACCTTAACGGTTTCCACGATGCTGCGAACTCCGTTTCCACCGTTATTTCCACGCGTGTTTTAAGCCCGCGTGTGGCAGTATGGTCTGCTGCGTTTTTTAACGTTATTGCATTTTTGTTTTTTGAAATGCATATTGCTAAAACTATCGGCGGCGGAATTATTGATATAAGTATTGTTGATAACAGCGTTATTTTTGCTGCGCTTTTCGGTGCTTGCGGCTGGAATTTAATTACTTGGTTTTTTGGTCTGCCTTCAAGTTCCTCCCATGCTTTGGTGGGCGGCCTTATCGGGGCTGGGGTGGCAAAAGCCGGGGTTTCCGCTTTAGTGACTTCCGGTGTTTTAAAAGTTATTGCTTTTATCGTTATTGCACCTACTGTCGGTATGTTACTCAGTATTGCTGTCGCAAGTATTGTTTTTAGGATTGGTGCCCATTTTAAATATAAAAAAGTTGATGCGTTTTTTAAGAAGGCAGAACTCTTTTCCGCTTCTGCCTTTTGTTTGGGTTATTCCGGCAACGATGCCCAAAAAACAATGGGTATAATCGGTATGATTTTATTTAG
>CADAFA010000014.1 GCA_902787065.1 uncultured Elusimicrobium sp. | reverse complement strand
AACACTAATAAAAATGTAAAATATTTTATACCTCTCTTTTTTTACAAGAGGAAAAAGGGAAGGGATATTTCTCTTGGAGGATTTTTATGTTGTTTTGGTTATTTCGTTGTTCAGCCTTAATAGGTTTGCCTTTGTTGGCTTATGTTTTTTTACATAGTTGGCATTCCGTTGTTTTAACGTTCATATTGGCATCGGTTTTAGTAGTAGCAGAGTATTTTGTAAGAACTTTAAAATTTATGTCAATACTTATCGGAATTTTTGGGGCCCTCATAGGATATGGGATTTTCTTCATAGCACAATATTTAGTGACCCAAATGGCCTTACCGGAAGTTTCTTCTTTCTGGCAATCTAATTCTGCGACAATCTCTGCCGTGTTTACCATGCTTTGTGCTTGTGTTGCTTTAATAAGAGCTCCTGAAATTATGGGCATAAAACGTAAAGGCCGCCATATAAAAATTGTTGATGCTGCAGTTTTGATAGACGGTAGAATTTATGATTTGTGTGAAAGCGGTTTTTTAACAGGGGAATTATTATTGCCTAAATTTGTTGAGAAAGAGTTAGCTTCTTTAGCTAATTCAAAAGATTTGACGGAAAAGGCACGCGGCCGCCGCGGGCAAGAGATTTTAAGAAAGTTAAGAGAAATAAGAGGCTTGCATGTTTCAACTACTTCAAAAGAAGGTAAAGGGGAAAATTTACAACGAAGGATAGTCTCATTAGCTGTTCATTATAAGGCAGCAATAATTACCGTTGACTTTAATATTAATAAAGAAGCTGCTATAGCTAATGTACCTGTATTAAATATTGCAGATTTAACCCGCTCTTTAAAACCCGTATTTTTACCCGGTACAAAAATTTCCTTGTTTGTTATGAAAGAGGGCAAAGAGAAGGATCAGGGTATTGCTTATTTAGACGACGGATCTATGGTTGTAATAGAAGGCGGCAGGAAATTTATAGGTAAACGCGCTGAAGCGGAAGTTTATTCCATATTACAAACCTCAGCCGGAAAGATGTTTTTTACCCGCATTTGCAACTTGGAAGAATAATGATAAAGGATACTTCGGTAATAATTGCTGCGGGCGGCAAAGGTACCCGTATGGGTTGCCCTAAACAATTACTTAAAATTGACGGGAAAGAAATCTTAGTAAGAACTATTTTAGCTTTTAAAAAAGTTAAAAGGGTTAAGGAAATAATAGTTGTAACTACACCGGAAACTTTTACAGTTGTCAGCAAAAAGATTAAGGGTTTAAAATTTGCCCCTGCCGGTTGTGAGAGAATAGAGTCAGTAAAAAACGGTTTAAAAGAAGTATCCTCAAATAGTAGTCTGATTGCGGTACAAGATGGGGCGCGCCCCTTAGTACACCCTAAACATATAGATAGTTGCCTAAAAGCGGCGGAAAAAGATAAAGCAGCAGTTTTGGGGGCATTTGTTAAAGATACAATAAAGATAGTTAAAGATGGGAAAATTATAAAAACTTTAAAACGGGAAGAGTTATTTGCTGCCCAAACACCGCAATGTTATCAGACAGATATTTTGAAGAAGGCTTTAAAAAAATTCGGTAACAGAATTTTAGCAACAGATGAATCCCAACTAGTGGAGAAATTAGGGGTAAAAATTACGGCTATAGTCGGGGATTACAGAAATATAAAAATTACTACCCCGGAAGATTTAATAATAGCAGGTGCATTATGCAAAAAGAAGAAATAAAGTTCGGTTTCGGTTATGATACACACCGTTATAAAAAAGGTTTAAAACTTTTTTTAGGGGGTGCTTTAATACCGCATACCCATGGAATGCTTGGGCATAGTGACGGAGATTTGGTTTTACATGCAATTTGTGATGCCGCCCTTGGGGCAATTTGCGCCGGAGAAATAGGGGAATATTTCCCACCGACAGACAAAACCATTAAAGGTATTTCAAGTGTAGTAATAACTAAAAAAATCTTGGCAATTTTAAAAAAGAAAAATGCAAAAATAACCCATATGGATGTTACCATGGTAGCTGAAACCCCTAAAATGAGACCGCACTATTTAACTATAAGAAAATCTTTGGAATCAATATTTAACATAGGTCTTGATAACATAAGTTTTAAAGCTAAAAGTCATGAAGGCCTTGGGGATATAGGTGCAGGCAAAGCTCTTTCATGTTTTGCGGCTGTTACCGTAAAAATTAATAAAAAAGCAAAGAGGAAATGATGAAAAACATAACTTTATTATTACTTGTTTTTGCTGTATTCGCCGGTTGTGCGGAGTATGGTATATCAAAAAAATATAAGGAATATTCCGGTATAAATTATCATTCTTATGAGGGGCCTAGTACTTATACTGATCTCGGTTTAGAAGTGCCTGAGGATACGGTAGAGGAAAACAGTTTACAAATCCCCGAAGTAGAAGAAATTACAGAAGAAGAAATTATTGAAAGCAGTAATCAGGCTTATGGGGAGGCGGTGGTAGTTATGTCAAGCAAGAAAATTCCTTTAACAAAAAATGCTACGGGTGATGATCTGTTAATCTTTCAAGCCGCCTTAGATAATGCCTATAACTTAATATTAAAAAGTTACAGAACGCAAGGTTTTACTTATACACTTGCCCCTGCAGGTACGGTTAATCCTCTTTCAGTGATAAATGTACAATGTTTGCTTAGTGAAAATTTTGCAAACACTTCTGGTAAAAAAGTTTGTGATGCTTTTTTTACCCAAATACCTGTAGAATATGAGAAGGAAAAATTAAAAGAAGTTGAACAAAATGTTAAAAATATATAATACTTTACATCATATAAAAGAAGAATTTTCACCTTTAAACTCAAAAGGTGCAACTTGTTATTGCTGTGGCCCTACGGTATATAACTATGCACATATCGGCAATTTAAGAACCTATATTTTTGAAGATTTACTAATGCGAACATTGCGTTATAGGTTACCTGTCAAACATATGATGAACATAACTGATGTCGGGCATCTGACTTCTGATGCTGATGCAGGGGAAGATAAAATGGCTTTAGCCTCCATTCGGGAAGGTAAAAGTGCTTGGGAAATTGCTAAATTTTATGAGAAGAAATTTTTTGAAGATTTTGATTCTTTAAACTGTATTCGCCCTACTATTGTCGCACGGGCAACGGAACATATCCCTGCTATGATAAATCTTGTTAAAACTTTGGAAGAAAAGGGTTATACTTATAAAACTTCGGACGGTATTTATTATGATACCTCTAAATTTTCAGCTTACGGTATTTTAATGAATAAAGCCCACCTGGAGGGTTTAAAAACAGGCGCTAGGGTAGATTTCGGTGAAAAGAAAAATGCTACTGATTTTGCTTTATGGAAATTTTCTCCTACAGACAAGAAACGTCAAATGGAATGGCCAAGCCCTTGGGGTATTGGTTTTCCGGGGTGGCATATAGAATGTTCTTCTATGGCTATGCAGTATCTTGGGGAAACTTTAGATATCCATTGTGGCGGTATAGACCATGTTGCTATACATCATACAAACGAGATTGCCCAAGCACAGGCAGCAACGGGTAAACAATATGTACGCTATTGGATACATGGGGAATTTTTAGTAATGAGTTCGGGTAAAATGTCAAAATCAGCCGGAACTTTTGTTACTTTAGATACCTTAAAAGAAAAGGGTTATAACCCACTTGATTACAGATATTTATGCCTTGGGGCTCATTATAGAACTCAACTTGAATTTTCGTACGACAGTCTGGATTTCGCTAAAAAAAGCCGTCAAAGTTTGAAAGCAAAAATCGCAAATATTAAAGAAATTGCTAAAGGGCAAAATCAAGAAACGGAAATTTTAAAAGAGGCAAAAAATAATTTTATTGCAGCCATGGAAGATGATTTAAACACCGCTAAAGCCCTTTCAATACTTTGGGACTTTATAAAAGGTGAAGCCAGTGTAGATGAAAAATTACAATTTGTAACATTTGCTGATACATTTTTAGGCCTTAATTTGCTTGAAGAAGAAAAAAAGGAAATTTCAGAGGAAGCAAAAAAACTACTAGCGGAAAGGGCAGAAGCAAGAAAACAAAAAGATTTTAAAAAATCTGATGAACTTAGGGCTCAATTGTTAGCTTTGGGTATAGTAGTGAAAGATACCCCCAGGGGACAGGAATATTAAAAAGGAGAAATCATGAAAAACAAAAAGGGTTTTACCTTAATAGAGATGATGGTCGTTGTTTTAATTATTGCAGGGCTTGCAGCTATTGCTTATCCCGTGTATACAAAAGTAATAGTGAAGGCTAGGCTTGCGGAGGCGATTTCTTTAATGGAAATTGTACGTGAAGCCCAGCAAAGAAATTTAGTTGTAAAAGGTAGTTATTTTTCCCAATTTGTTAATGCCCATAAAACCGGGCGAACACGTTTGATAAAATCAAACGATGTTGATGTTAAAAACGGGAAGTTAATAAAAGGTTTATATACTGTTAGTATCGCAGATGTAAATGCGGGGGGGAGTTCTCCTAACGGAGTACCGCATGGATGTATTATAGTCAGTTATAATAAAGATGAGGGGAATAATTTAACTCCTATATTTACCATATACGCCCATGTTGAAGATAGCCAAATTTGGTGTACGGAGGTTGATTCCGGTAATGGTATTTGTGATACAATGCAAAACGGAACTTTAGCCCATGGCCAACATGATTGCTCAATTTAATATTGGTAATATAAATTATATAAGAGGAAAGAAATGAAAAAGAACTTAATAATCTGTTTAATGGTAATTTTTACAACTGCCGTAAATGGTTTTGATTTATATGGTGTTTATGACAGACATGCTCCGCAAGGTTGCATAGAGGCTGATTTGCGGGGCCCGATCTCTTTACCGGACTTGATGCAAATTGCTATTTGTAATAATCCTGCTTTAAGTGCTGAGTATATGCTTCTTAAATCTAAAGAGGCTGCCTTAGGATCTTCAAAAGGGCAATATTTGCCTAGTGTTACACTTGTCGGGCAGGGTACTTTGCAAGAAAATAAAGTTGAACATGTAAGCGGTGTAAAAAAAGCTGAACCATATTCCGCTACTGCAAGCGCCCAGTGGCTTATTTATGATTTTGGCGGACGTTCTTCGCAAGTCGGTCAAAACAAAGCTTTACTTTCTGCGACAAATTATTCTTATAATGCAGCTTTGCAGGAATTAATTTTAAAAGTTAACAATGCTTACTTAAATACTTTAAGTGCAAAAGCCTCTTTGGAAAGTTATAAAGAAAGTAATAAAACCTATCAAAGGGCATATCAAGAATCTAAAAAACGTTATGATCTAGGTATGGTAACTCTGGTAGACAAATTACAAGCTAAAACCAGTTATGAGCAAAGCCAGTTGCAAGTAGTTAAAGCTGAAAACAGTTTACATCAGGCACAAGGTAATTTAGCCACTTTATTAAACTTAAACCCTTCTACCGAAATTAAACTTTTGGAAATTAAAGATGATGGTAATATTACAAAACTAGAAAAAGATGATGAAATTGAGAATTTAATGACAGAGGCTTTGAAAGAACGTCCTGAATTAAAAGCCGGGGAAAGTTCTGTTTTAGCAAGTAAAGAATCAATAAGTTATGCCAGAACGGGTGCTTTACCTTCCTTAAGTGCAATAGCTAATGGAAGTTACGGAGATAATTGGAAACATTCAAGCCCATATGAGCTTAACGGTGAAGTGGGTTTAAAGTTAAGTTGGCCTTTATTTTCGGGAATGTCTACGATGTATCAAATTGACCAAGCAAAATTTTTATACGAACAAAGCCGAAAGAACCTTGATAATCAAAGAAATTCCGTATTAAATGAAGTATGGAGTTATTATCAAAATTATCAAACAGGTGTTAAGGCTTATGAAATAAGTAAACAGATTTTAGCTACCGCTGAAGAAAATTCAAAAGTTGCTTTCCGCTATTATGAAGTAGGGAAAGTTGATATTTTGAATTTATTAAATGCAAACAGCAAATTGGCGGATGCAAAACAAGGTGTAGTAAATGCTTTTTATGGTTTACTCATAAATAAAGCACAATTATATAGAGCAGTGGGGAGATTAAACAATGACAAAACAGAAAATGATGGAAAAAATATCTAAAATAGCAACTAAAAAGAATTTAACTCGTGGGGGGAAGATCTTACTTATATTGATCATTGGTGGGCTTATTGGCGCGACCGTAACCTCTTACATGGCTAAAAAAGGTTTTGCCAAAATGATGGCAGCTATGAATAGAGAAACTTACATAACTGTTCAGGCCCCGAAACTTGAAAATATAACCTTAAATAAAAAATATATTGCTAAGGTTGAAGCCATAAATGCGGTTGATATTAAACCCCAAGTTTCCGGTTATATTGAGGAAATTTTGTTTGAAGACGGCTCTGAAGTTCAAGAAGGCCAAACCCTTTATAATATTGAAAAGCGCCGTTATGCCGCGAATGTCGCTAGTGCAAAAGCAAATTTAATGCAAATTGAAAATGACTATAAAAGGCAACAGGCTTTGTATAAAGATAAAATGCTCCCTAAAGCAGAACTTGAAGTAGCAGAGGCAAATGTTGCTAAAGCCAAAGCAGCTTTAGATTTAGCTGAAGTAGATTTAGATCATGCCGATATAGAGGCCCCTATTTCAGGACGTATCGGTAAAACTTTGGTAAGTAAAGGTAATTTTGTTGCAAGCGGCGGCGCAAACTTGGCACGTATTGTCCAAATGCAACCGGTGCGCATCAGTATGTCTGTAACCGATAAAGAAAGATTAAATGCCGTAAAAGAAATGGCAAAAGGACCCAATGAATCAAAACTACATCTTCAAGCCCAACTTGCCGATGGCACAATTATTGATATTGACCCTAATAAAGTTTATGCTGATAATGAGGTCAGCGCCCAAACCGCTACCATACCGCTTTACATAGAATATCAAAATGCAGAAAATCTTTTAATACCCGGTAATTTTATAAATATTTTTGTTTCGGAAACTTCTGCTAAAGAAGAACTTACCGTTCCGCAAGTGGCAGTTGCACAAGACGGTAATGGTAAATATGTCATGGTAATTAATGGTAATGTTGCCGAACAAAGATATGTTGAACTTGGGGATACTTTTAAAGATCGTTTCGTTGTCAAAAGCGGTTTAACAACTGAAGATAAAATTGCCATCACCGGTGTTCAAAAACTTAGTAACGGTCAAAAAGTTAAAGCAGCGGAGGCTTTTTAATGTTTTCAAAATTTTTTATTGACAGGCCCCGTTTCGCTGCAGTTATTGCCATAGTAATGTCCCTTGCAGGTATAATTTGTGCTTGGAATTTACCGGTTGCTTTGTATCCTGAAATTACTCCGCCGGAAATTCATGTTGACGTTATGTACCCCGGTGCAAGTGCCGATGTTGTTTCAAAAGTTGTCGGTATACCTATAGAGAATGCCGTAAACGGTGTAGAAGATATGATTTATATGTCTTCCACTTCTTCTGACGGCAGATATTCACTGGCAGTAACTTTTGAAAGCGGTACGGACCCTGATATTGCACAAGTTAAACTTCAAAACCGTTTGCAGCAAGCCATGGGACAGCTGCCAAGTGAAGTTACAAGGCAAGGTTTTACCGTTCGTGCAATGTCTTCCAGTATTTTAGGTGTTTTAAGTTTTATTTCAGAAGATGATTCCTTAGATTCCAGTGACTTAAACGATTATATTGAAGATAATATCAAGAAAGATTTAACTAAAATAAACGGTGTTGGGGATGCTACCGTGTTCGGCGCTAAAAAGAGTATGCGTGTTTGGCTTGATGCTGATAAACTTTCACTTCTTGGTGTTCCCATATCAAGTGTTAAAAGTGCAATTGCTTCACAAAACTATATGCCCACTTTGGGGAAAATCGGTGCGCGCCCTAACGATAACAGCGAACTTATTATTTACCCTCTGCAAACGCAAGGGCGTTTAAATACAGTAGAAGATTTTAAAAATATCATTATCCGTACTGATGAAGAAGGCGGGCTGTTGCGTTTAGGTGATGTCGCTAAGATAGAAATAGGCATGGAAAGTTACTCTTTCTCAGGGAGTATTAACGGTAGGACTTCTGCAAACATGATGCTTAAATTAACTTCTGGCGCAAATGCTTTATCAACCATGGCTGCCGTTAAAACAGAAATGGAACGTTTATCACAATTCTTCCCAAAAGGTTTAACCTATCAAGTTACTGCAGATACAACGGATTTCATTATTGAATCAGTCCATGAAGTTGTTTGGACTTTGTTTGCTACTTTCCTCTTAGTTGTTTTTGTTTGCTACTTATTCTTGCAAGATTGGCATGCAACTTTAGTTCCTTCAATAGCAATACCGGTTTCCTTGCTTGCAACATTTATTGTAATTAAGGGGCTAGGTTATTCAATAAATATGTTTACCTTGCTTGGTTTAGTGCTTGCTATAGGTGTTGTTGTGGATGACGCTATCTGCGTTGTCGAACGTGTTATCTTGCTTATGAGTCGCGAAAAAATGAACCGCTATGATGCTACTGTCCGTGCTATGAAGGAAATTTCCGGCCCGATTATTGCTACCACATTGGTTTTGCTTGCAATATTTGTGCCTATAGCATTTTTAGGTGGTATTACAGGTAAAATTTACCAACAATTTGCTGTTACTATTGCAACAGCAGTAACCTTTTCTTCAGTTAATGCTTTAACTTTGTCCCCTGCAATTTGTGCAACTATGTTGACGGACATTAAACCTACGCAAATTAGAGTTCTTATTTGGTTCAATAATTTAGTAAATTTTGCACGCAACAAATATGCTGCTTTTGCCCGTTTGGTCGGCAGGCATGTGTTTTTGATATTTATAATATTTGCCGTATTGGTTGCCCTTGCTTTCGGCACTTTTAAATTTAATAAGACTTCCTTTGTTCCCCCGGAAGATCAGGGTTTTGTTTTAGCAAGTGTACAACTTGCTGAAGGCGCAACTTTTGGCAGAACAGAAGAAATTACTAAAAAATTTGCGGAAATTACTAAGACAGAACCTGGCATAAAAGACGCTATTAGTATTATGGGTTTTAGTTTTATGGGTGGTTCCGGCGAAAACGTAGCCATGTTTATGATGACTTTAACCCCCTGGAGTGAAAGGGTAAACCCCTTTTATAAAAAAGTTATTAACCGTCTTTTATGGATAGTGACTTTTGGGCATCATAAGCTTTTGGAAGATAATTCTTCTACTGCTATTGTGGAGCGTTTGCGTGCAAAAACCATAGGTATACCTGAAGCAGAATTTATGATAGTGGAATTGCCTGCTATACCGGCTTTGGGGGTTTCTGACGGTGTACAAATAAAGATACAGTCCATTGAAAGTAGTGATTATAACCAACTTGATAATGCTGCCAAAAACTTTATCGGTAATGTAATGGGGTTATCTGAAGTTAGTTATGGCTTTTCTGATTTTACTTCTAAGACACCTAATATCTACCTTGATATTGACCGCACTAAAGCAGAGGCGATGAATGTTCCGCTTTCAAATATTTTCAGTACTATTGAAAATTATTTGGGTTCCGGTTATGTTAATGATGTTAACTTGGGAACGCAGGTAAACAAAGTTATTGTACAGTCTGATTGGAAATACCGCAAAAATCTGCAAAGCATAAATAATATTTATGTTCCAAGTAATAAAGGTGATATGGTACCTTTGGGTGCTTTGGTTAATTTGAGGACTGTTCTTTCTCCGCGCCAAATTGTACGTTATAACCAATATCCTACGGCAGGTATAACCATTCAGCCTAAACCGGGGGCCAGCACAGGGGAAATTATCAAAAAGATTGAAAAGAATGCTCATGACTATCTCCCCAAAGGTTATGCTTATGAATGGAGCGGTATCAGCTATCAGGAAAAACAAAACGAAGGCCAAATGGGTGTTCTAATTTTCTTGGCTTTAGTGTTTGCTTACTTATTTTTGGTAGCGCAATATGAAAGTTGGAGTATACCTCTTTCTGTTATGATGTCTGTAGTTATTGCTCTTGCCGGTGGGCTTTTAGGGCTTATAATGATGGGTGAAACTTTAAGTATTTATGCGCAACTCGGTATAGTTTTACTTATCGGTCTTGCCGCAAAGAACGCAATTTTGATTGTAGAATTTTCTAAAGAAGAACACGAACGGGGTAGCAGTATTATACATTCTGCCGTTACAGGTTTAAAAGAAAGATATCGTGCAGTTTTGATGACGGCTTTTACCTTCATTTTAGGTATTGCGCCACTGTTAATTGCAACCGGTGCCGGTGCAAACAGCCGCAAGGCAATAGGTATACCTGTCTTTTGGGGGATGTTGCTAGGTACTGTTTTAGGCTTATTTATTATTCCGTTATTTTATGTGTTAGTGCAAACGGTAACGGATAAAATAAGCAAACGAAAGGTCAATTAAATTAAAGTTATAAATTTAAAAACCCCGGGTTTTTATGTTTGCCCGGGGTTTTATATTATCTAAAGCTGCAATTATTTATTTTCTTGTTTTAAATTTTCTTGTTTGTACATTGCTTGAAAAGCTAATTGGGCGAGTTTACAGCGTTTTACAGGTCCAAAATCTTTTTGTGCTTCAAGTTCCTTAAAAGTGGAAAACTTTCCCAAACCTTCCATATAAACTGTACTACGTACTTCTTCTCCTGAGGATATAGAATACTGTGTAATTGACCATTCAGTATAGTAATACGGGCCATAATCATCGTCATAAACTACACGGGTGTTTAAGGCATACATATATTTATCATCTGACACAATATCGTTTGCAGATATTTTTTTCTTAATATTGTTCTCAGATTTGGTTTGTTTGTTGCTTTTTGTATTGCTTTGTTCAAGTTGTTTTGTAATTTCTTTTTCCATCATATTTTTTATGGAAGATACTGCAACAGTATCCAAAGATATATCAGTGATAGCAAAAGTAATACTGTTTTCATTAATTTTTGTTACTATATCTGTATTTTCCTGGGCAGTACTAAAAACTGGCAGTAAAAACAAACCTAAGATAAGTGTAATTTTTGTTACTTTCATATAATAATCTCCTTACTTATAATATTTTAACTCAAAAATAAAGAATATGCAAACAGTAATTATTCCCATAAATAACATAGGTCTTTAGACCTAATGCTTTTATTCTTATTAATACTATACACAAGTATCTTTAAATATGATAAAATTTAAAAGTGAAAAAGATTTCTTTGTATAGCTTTCTTACAGAAAAAATGGAGATTGTCCTAATCCCCAAATTGTCGCGCGGTTTTAAATTTACCGTAAGGCCATATACTTTGTGTTTGCTTGTCATTTTATGGCTTGGGGTAACTTTGTATGCTGCCTTCGTTATTACCAGGGAAATTGATTATAATTTTGTTAAAGCGGATAATAAAGTCATGAAGGCAAAACTTGCTATGATTGCGGAAGAACTTTCAAATAACCGCAAATATTTAAAACTTGCCCGTGACACAGATAAACAAATGCGCCAAATGCTTGGTATGAAGGGGGGTAAATATATTAACATGCCAGGTGGTATTGAGGGTGGTAAAGAGTCAAGGGAAATAACTTTTAGTTCAATTTTTTCAAAAGAAAGTAAAGATATAAACGAACAGGAAATAAATGACATTTTAAAAGATACAACTGCTGCAGCCCAAGAACAACTTTCAAGTTTTCAGGAAATTGCTTGGTTCTATACAAACCAGAAAAACAGCAGTAATGCTACCCCATCTATAAAACCAACGAAAAATTACAGGGTAACCTCTAGCTTTGGCTATCGTTTAACACCATTTCCGTCTTACCATTATGGTATGGACTTGGCCGGTAAAGCTAATTCACCGATTTATGTTACTGCAGATGGTGTTGTAAGGCAAACAGGCTGGGCTTTAGGTTATGGGCAGGCAGTTTTGGTAGATCATAGTTTTGGTTATTCAACTTTGTACGGGCATTTGGCGGATATCCGCGTTAAGAAAGGTGACCGTGTTAAACGCGGCCAAGTTATTGCAAGCATGGGTACAACAGGCCGTTCAACCGGCGTACATTTACATTATGAAGTATGGAAAGACGGAACCCCCGTCAATCCAAAAGATTATTTATAGGAGAGTTTATGAGTTTCCTCGATAAAGAAGAAAAAGCAGGTGAATATACCTCAGTAATAAGTGAGCAATGCCAATTTCAAGGCACATTAGATTTGCAAGGGTCAATCAGAATAGACGGAACCCTTGAAGGTAATATTGATAATGCCAAATTGGTAACTATCAGCAAAACCGGCGCTATGAAAGGCGATCTTTCCGGCTTGGGTGCTGTAATTATTGGCAAAATGGAAGGCGATATTTGCGTTGAAGAACTTGAAATTTTATCAGAAGCGCATTTGAAAGGCAATATCCGCACTAAAAGTATTTTAATTGAAAAAGGTGCAAAAGTTAATGCAACAATTACTGTAGTTACCGAAGAGGAAGAATCCCCCAAAGGTGAAGAAATTATTGAAGAAAAGAAGGAGAAAAAGAAATGATTTCCTTCTTCATCAAATACAGGAACCCGATTTTAATTACAACTGTTATAATTTTCTTAGCAAGCATTGGTATTTTGGGGGCCGGCGTAATGGCAGACCAATACGGTGTAAATGCTGTTTTAGCTAAAGTCGGTGATACTAAAGTTAAATACAAAGATTTCGTTAATGCCTACGATATGGTGCGCCAGCAATATATTAATGAAGGCAAAGAAATAACTGAAGAACAGGATAAGCAGCTTAAGCAAGAGATTGTACAAAGTTTAATTATGCAAGAAGCTTTAAGCCAGGCAGCCGGTGACTCCGGTATAGGTACAAGCAAAACTGAAGTTGCCTACATTATTAAAAATATGCCGGCTTTTGCCCCAAATGGTGAGTTTAATAAAAATGCTTACATCTATGTGGTGAGGAATCAATACCATGTAAATCCCGCTGAATTTGAAACTAATTTAATGAAACAGATTAATGTTCAAAAATTCAAAAGGGTTTTGGCTTTGAGTGCTTTACCTACTTCAATTGAAAAGGCTATTTTAACAAAAGGGTCAACTTTAAAAGAGGAAGAAAAGCAAGCCCTTGAAAGTTATTTACTTGAACTTAAAGCTAACAGTTTTGCTATGGCTTACAGTGATGCTTTAAATGCCAAGTACAAGACCACCATGGATATGCAAATATAGTAAGTTTTAAGTTTAGCTTTTTACACCCTCTGCCTTGGCAGGGGGGTTTTTATAGGTATATTTTAAAATAGGTCTTTTGGGAACTTTTTATATAGGTCCAAATATTTTTTATCTGGGCCTTTTTGCCCTTGGTTTTTTGTTCCTTTACTTTTAATCTTAAAGTAGGCAGTAGAAAATAATTAAGGAGGAATATATGAAAACAATAAAAAGGGTAATCAGTTTATTAATGGCGGTAATGATGTTATTTACCGGTACTCCTATTTTACAAGCATCAGAGCTCGCTTTTGACAGAGCCCAAAGGGCAGAATTGCAAAAAGAAATTTTACACAATGTTAAAGCGGATATTAATGTAGTACCGGAATATAAAAAATTGATGAATCGTTATCAATTAGCAAA
>CADAFA010000013.1 GCA_902787065.1 uncultured Elusimicrobium sp. | reverse complement strand
TATAATATACTTGTCCTAAATTAAAACACTTTAAAAGTGGAATAAGGAGAAAGTATGAAAAAACAAAAAGCAGTAAACAAAAAGGGCTTCACACTAATGGAGCTCTTAATAGTTGTTGTTATTATAGGTCTGCTTAGTGCAATAGCAGTACCTATGTATAAAAAAGCAGTAGAAAAAAGTAAGGCTTCAGAGGCTTTAACTACCATGCAGGCAGTAGCAAAAAGCGAGCATGATTGGTATCTTGTAAAAAACAATTATACCAAAGACTTTGCTGAGCTTGATATTGACTTAATTGATAAAGAGGGTAATAAAGCCCAAGATGAAAGTTATGAGGGCGCAAATTACACTTACACTTTGCAAGACTATTTAATAAAAGCAACAAGGAACAACAATGAATACTCTTTATATAAATTTTATGAAATGGGTGATATTTACTGTTTACCTCAAGAACATTATATTTGCCAATTGAATATGTGGAAATCCCCTAACTCAGTGAGTGAAAGTAAGTGTAGTTCTATGAACGGTGTATGGCACAATTCTAGTTCTTCTTGCTATAATTCAGCAAAAGAAAGATGCTTCACTGAATATGGTTCAGATTTCTGGATTGAAAATGAAAATGACCATAGTAAAGATTATTGTGGAAAAACTGGAACTTTTCCTGGGAAATTAGAAGAAGGTATGAAATGCTACGGAAGTGGAGCCTGCCGTGACGTGGAGATTTATAGTGGTGCTGAGTGTATTGATGATGCGAATTGGGTATATACTTGCATGAACGCAACTATTTACCCAGGAGGTAAATGTACTGTCACAGCAAATAGAAGCAGTTATGGATGTTCAGGAAGTACAATTTATGGCACCTGTGATTCTGTTGGAAGTATAGTTTCTAACAATAAAGGTGGATGCTATAATTCAACGGTAAAAGACGGTGGTGTATGTATAGGTAGAGGATATACAGCTTGCGGAAGTAATACCTTTGAAAGCGGAAGTACTTGTATTGCCTATCATAGTCAAGCTTGTAATATTAGTGCTACTAATTCCGGGGATCCTAACTCAACATATCAACCGGGTTCCTTTTGCCAAGGGGAAGTTTCCGGCGGTTGTGGAGGTTTAGAAAACATGCAAGGAACCTGTATTGTGGCAGGGGCTTGTTCAAATAATACTTATTCAGGAAACGGATGTTGCAAGGGAACTTTTTGCCCTACAAAGGACGATGACCCTAATGTCGTACTTTGTGAAAATTAATTGCTATTAAATTTATATCCCCAGATTTTATCTGGGGATTTTTTTATATAAATTTCCTCTCCCGCTTTGGATTACCGCGGTTAATGTGCGTAATTAAAGTTGAAAGAATATTTAAAGAAAAATCTTCAATATCCAAAGCATAGATAGCAGAAATTATCCCCCCGCACTTCTTAATATCAGGTGCTTTTAAAAACCTTAAAATAGCGGTTTTAATGCTTTTTGGAATATCTGCATAATAAATAATTTTTAAATAGGAAATTATTAAAGCGCGCAATTGTTTAGATTTTACGGAATCATCCTGTAAATCTATATAAACTTGGCACATTTTCCTTGTAGCTAACAAAATACATTGGTATTTTGTGGAAGAAATTTCTTGCTCATTACAACAATCTTCAAGCAAAAAATTTATGGCTTTTTTGTCCATCAATTCAAATAAAGAAAGTTGTAATTTTTCCCTACTGTTTAAAGATATAGGCATACACTCCCCATAATGAGTTATTGTTTCGGATAAACATCCTCTATAATAATAACATCATCGTTTGGGGAGGGAGATTGTTTTTTACTTCCTGCGGAATATTCCTCTTCTGAATAATTTGGATATATTTCGCTTAAAACTTCTTTGCGCGTTTTATGATGAATTTCTTCTTTATCAGGCTTTGTATCAATATTAACGGCTTTGCTCTTTTCAAGCATATCTACAAATTTGGTTTCCTTTTCTTTTTTTGCGCGGATACGGTTAACTTTTATAGTATTTTGTTCTTGTACTATTTTTGAAATTGAACCGTCAAAATATAAAAATAAAATTGTATTCATTCCAATAAAAGCACCGGTTACAAAGGTAAAAACAAAGATTTGCATTACTTCCCAAAAAACAAACCGAACATACAAATTACGGGCTTGCTCACCTATAACGGATGCTTGTTTGAGGATAAAATCATAAAAATCACCACTGTTAGGAAAGAATAACAAAGATACAATAAAATAGGACCAAAAAGCTATAATGGCTGTAAAAACAGCTTGTACAACTATGTTTTTACAAATATTTTTCCATCTTTGAAGAACCATATAATAACTAAAGGTAAAGCTATTAAAAATATTTGCTTCGCGCAAAGCAACAGCTAAAGGGGCAAAATAGACAAAAGGGAAAGCCGCAATTATAAAAATGCCGGCAAGAACTTTATAAGGCAAAGCATATAGTGGATTCTTTAAATAAAACATCGGTAAAATTAAGATACCCAAAGCCCCCGCAATTAAAGCTACTACAGCAAACAATTTAAATGACAGAGTTAACACATTAGCAATGTTAGTATAAACTTGTGCCGTTTTATTTAAAACAATATCTTCCGAAGTTTTAAAAAAGGAAGCAGTAGATAAAGAAAAGACAAAACCAATCCATACCCAAAAACAAATGTTTATCACCGTACTATGAGGAATTAAGGAAAACAAAGCCTGACCAAATAAAATAAAAACCGCAGAAAGCAAAGCCGTTTTTACCACGGGAACGGACAACTGTAAAATCATATTTGTATAAACCCTTACGGATTCTACTATAGAAAAGTTTGTATCAACTATCCCTTTAAAGTTTAACATATATACCTCTGTGCATCCTTATAAATTTATTATAACATAAAATTTTACACTCTGCTTATTTTATTATAAAATATAGAAAATAAATATAAGGAGATACCATGAAATTAAGAAAATTATTTTTGTTCTTTGTTTTATTATCTGTGACGGCACTTTCCTTCGCAAAGGAAAATGACCGTCGTGGCTGGCAGCTGGATTTAAAAAGGCTAGCATTAAACCTGACCTCGACAAGCGTACATCATGCCCAAGATTATAAGGGCTTTTCCGACGCACGTTTAACAGCAGACAGCCAAACTACTATTCAAGGTGCTTTAGACTTTAAAGCTGATTATTTCGGCAAACATTATTTATGGTCTAACGGCCTTTTAGCCGAATATGGCAAAAGCACCATTGAACAAGCAGACGGCCAAAAAATGACCACGGAATCCGTAGACAGAATTATATTTGACACTGCTTATACCTTACGCTTATGGAATATAGAAAATTTCTTAGGCGGTTTTGAAGCAGGCCCCTATGTTTTAGCAGCCTATGAAACTGAATTTAATACCACCGGCGGTGCACCGCTTAAAAAAGTTTTACGCGGTGAAGGCGGTGCTAAATTATTTGAAGGTAAATATATAAAATCACTTTATTTATCCGGTTTATTTGAAGAAGATTTTACTTACTCAGACCACTCTACCAAGTTAGGTTGGTCCGCAGGTTTTGATATTCACGTTCCAATCCGCGAAGGTGTAAAAGCAATGTTTAAAGGTGTTTGGCGCGATTATTTACATGAAAGCGTTAAACAAGATACCGATCTTGACTATTCCCTTGAACTTGATGCGCGTATGGAAGTTTTGGTATGGAATAATTTTTCCGTTGCACCTTTTATCAACTTTTTTACAGCACAAGCCAAACGTGGCGGGCGCCCACGGGGGCAAAATTTATATGTCGGCGTAGCGTTCTCCTTCAGTAAATTATTTAAGGAAGCTAAACCTGTTGCGGCTGAATAATATGCGCAATATTTTGCAAGATTTAAAAATACTTGCCGATAAAAAATATCAAAAATTTACCTCGGGTTTACTACCCGGGGTAAATTATATTTTAGGGGTGAGAGTCCCCAAAATCAGAGCTTATGCAAAAACTTTTAGTTTTGAGGAAGCTCAAAATTTTTGTAAAAATCACAAGGTAAAATATTTTGAAGAATATTTTTTAAAAGCAGTTTTGCTTGCCCGTATTTGCAAAGAAATATCACCTGAAAAATCTGTAAGACTAATACAACAATTTATACCGAAAATTTCTAATTGGAGTGTATGTGACGCTTTTTGCGCAGACTTAAAAATAATTAAAAAATACCAAGAAATATTTTTACCGCTTGTGTTAAAAAATTTAAAAAGCAATCAAGAATTTGCCCAAAGAACTGCCCTAAATTTAGCACGAGCTTATTATCTGCAAGGCCCTTATTTTAAACAAATCTTAAAGGCAATTTTAGCCTTAAAACCATCTAAATATTATGCACAAATGGCACAAGCCTGGTTTATATGTGAGGCATATATTAAACAAAAAAATTTAACAAAACCTGCATTAAAATATTTGACACCTGAAGTGTATATTATGACGGTACGTAAAATAAAAGATTCTTACCGCGTTAAATGATTTTGCCATTAAAATAAAATTTTGCTATAATATAGAGGTAAGATTTAAGTCACCGTAGCTCAGATGGTTAGAGCGGGCGTTTCATAAGCGCCAGGTCAGTGGTTCGATTCCACTCGGTGACAATTTTTTTTACATCTGCTTTTTTCCTCTTTTTTATTTTTTTATGACTTCGGATAGTTCCGCCCTACGGGCGAGTTAACTCGGTATACCTCGCCTTGACAAAAACAAAAATTAACTCAAAAATACTTGCAAAAATAACTTAAAACAGAACAAAAAGCCGCTCGTCGTTTCTCGTTTAAAAGAAACATAGTTTGAAAAATATATTTAGTGACAATTTTTCTGTCTTATGGTTAATTTTCATTTTTTTTAAGTGAATTCTATTTCTTTAATTTTTTGGCTGAGTTTGGCAATATAAAACCTATCGGTCTATCCCTATTAGGAACCTGTTTGACTACTTGAATAGTACCACCTGTTTCGCAAATAAAATTATATCCGCGCATACAAGCCGCACCATAAGGTTTTTTGCAAACTTCGCGTTTATCATAACTACATAGAAACGGTATACGCGGAGGATAAGTGGAAACTGTCACTGTTATAGAATTCCAAACTTCAGATCTTCTTATAGTCACATCTACTTTACGCAAAGACAGAAACTTACGCATAGCGGGATTATTAAATCCAATATACTCCTGAACCTGTTTTTTGATATCGGGGATTAAAAAGTTTTTATCCCAACCTTGAGTATATTGTACAGCCCTATGGCTTTCAAGTTGCCATCTTCGCCCAGCATAAGCAGAGGCTATTTCCGCCTTTTGCAAAACAATTAAAAGCCCATAAATTTTAATAATAAAAAGTGCTAAAATAAAAAAGATAGGGAAAAGCAAAACTACTTCCGTAGTTGCTTGCCCCTGCCTTGAATGTAAAAATGAAAAAGATTTTCTAAACATCATGGGAATAACCTCACTTGATATTTAGGTGTCGGGTTAGGCCATACACAATTGTTAGTTTCATTAGTACATTGTAAAGCTGCCCTTATATGCAATTTCTGGGCATATTTTTTAACATTTACCCTAAAATAATTATCCGGAGGAACAATCGGCTCACGAATATCAATACCTGTATACATCTTTTTCATTTTACTTCTTGTAGACTTATCTAAATAAGAAAACTGATATAAAGGCATAAATTTTTTGTATTTTGGTTCTTCTGCTTTAAAAAGCAAATACCCTGCTTCGCTTTCCCCATCTATTCTATAATACCAACGCATATTGTTCATACGAACACTTTCTAAACCTAAATTATAATTTTTTAAGGCTCGTACCCCTTCTTTGCCACATTGGCTTAATTTACAGGAAGAACTATTATAATAAAAACTCTTTCTAAAAAATTCTCCCCCTTTAGTTAAACGTTCATAAACTTTCTTTTGTGAATCATAAATGTTTTCAAACATCTTATATGCTGCTATATATAAAGTGACAGGGGCAAAAATTCCGTTATCTTCCTCGTTCTCTTCCTCTTCACCTTGGTTAGCATTATCTTCCTTAGGTATGTAGACATATTTATACTCTTCAACCAACTTTTTTACATTTATGCCATATTCCCAACTATCTTCAACTTTTGGGTTTTCTGTATTCCAACTCTTAGGGCGGCCTTTACCTTCCTCTGTATCCTCTTGCTTATCAGATGGGGCTTCATAATATTTAAGTTCCCACTTCCCGGCATTATCCTTTGGAGAGGAGTTAACTTCCCCCATTGCCGGGAAAGCACCCGCCTGATAGAATAAATCATAATAAGTTATTGTATCACCGCTACTGCTTCCATTATTACCTTCCTCTTCCTTAGGTATCGGAACCATCATATTTTCCCTAAATACTCTAAAAGGGAAAGCACCGTTTGTATAAGCAATAGCATTTAAAAAATTTGAATAAGAAGTAAGTTCAATAAAAGCGGCACTATCTAAGGCAAATTGGCTGCGGATTTTGAAACGGGAAAGTTTTGCCGTTTCAAACAACAAATAAATAACCAACAATATTGTAGGGATAAGTAAAATTGCCGGTAAAACAATTTGTGCTTTCTTGTTTTTAAAGCAGTTTAGAAACCTCATACTAACTTAAAATATTACCTATTATCGTAAAAAAACCGCCTGCAAGTTCCTTATGAAAACTTATTGTAAAAGCTAAAATAAACGCAACTATCGAGCCAAGCATAAGCAAAAACTCCGCCGTCTGCTGGCCTTTATCGTTTACGATTATTTTAAACGGTTCTCTCATTATTTATCGGAGGATATTATCCCTAACTTAATTGCTTTGACAACAGCCTCCGTTCTGCTTGTTACGCCAAGCTTATGGAAGGCACTGTTTAAGTGGTTCTTAATCGTTTTAACGCTACAATTAAGTTCCATTGCAAGTTCTTTATTGCTAAGCCCTGAGCCAAGCATATCCAAAACTTTAACTTCGGTTTTAGTAAGCATAGCTTGTGTAGGGGCATTAGGTTCCCCCATCTTACGAAGGCCTTGGAGTAGTTTGCCCATCATCTGTTGGGGGATCATTAAACCTTCGGTAGTAAAAGTACGAATAGAATTTACAAGCTCAACTGCTGGCAACATTTTTGATAAATAACCGTTTGCTCCGGCTTGTACGGCATCCATGACATGGGCTTCATCTTCAAAACTTGAAAGCATTAAAATATTGATATTGGGTTCTGTTTTTTTAATATTTTTTGTAGCGGTAATACCATCCATTTTAGGAAGTTTAATATCCATCAAAATTACATCAGGTTTAAGTTTTTTGGCAAGGGCAACGGCTTCCTCACCGTCAGCTGCTTCCCCGACCACGGAAATCCATTTTTCACCTGTCAAAACATCTTTGATACCTTCCCTAAATAAAGTTTGATCATCTGCAATTAAGACTCTTACAATTTTCTTTTTAGTTGCCATAATATCTCCTATTTCTCAATAAGCGGTAAAGTGAAACAAAACGAAGATCCTTTCCCTTTACCTTCACTTTCAGCCCAAATTTTCCCACCGTGATTTTGTACATTCTTTTGTTAATTCAGGTTCAATACCATCCCCGGTGTCCTTTACTATTACTTTAGCATTTTTATCGTCATTTTTCACTACCAAAATTGAAATTTTACCTTCTTCCTTGGTATGTCTTATACCATTTTCGACGATATTTGAAATAACTTGCCTTATTCTTTTAGGATCGCCAAAAACCATAATTTCGCCTTCACTTTCAAAAGTCATGAGAATATTTTTAAGTTTTGCTTTTTCTTTAAAAACTTCAAAAGCACTTTTTAACATGGCAGTTAATTCAAATTCTTGTTTTTCTAAACGGAGTTTTCCCTTTTCAATAGCAGCCCAATCAACAAGATCTTTAACCAAAACAAATATTTGCCCCAAACTTTGTTCCATATAACCCATTTTCTTAATTTGATCCGCATCGGGTTGTTTTATAGTACGCTGAAGCATTTGAAAACTCATATTCAAAGCCATTAAAGAGTTTGATAAGTCGTGTGATACGATAGAAAAGAATTTACTTTTCATTGTATTTAAATTACTCAAATCAGCATTAGTTTTTTTAAGTTCGGCAAGAAGTTGGCGGTTACTTTGTTCCAAGTAAAATTTTTCAAGCGCCATTTTGATTGTTCTTTTAAGGTAATCAAAATCTACAGGTTTCATCATAAAGTCATCATAAAGTCATAAACACTTTCCTGCACTGCTTTAATAGCGGCATTTAAAGAAGCATGTGCGGTTATCATTATGATTTGGCTTTTTTCGTTAAAACGCCTGATTTCATTTATAAGGTCAAGGCCTGTACCATCGCCTAAATTATAGTCCATTAAAATAACGTGAAAGAAATCCCCTCTTACAAGTTCCATACACTCTTTGGCACTTTCGGCCTGATAGACATCATAGCCTTCAAGTTCCAAAAGCTCTGCCAAAGTTTCCCTTAAATTATTATCATCATCAACAACTAAAATTTTTGCTTTTTCATTATCTGTTATCATATTATTTTTTGGCAAGCTTGAAAATGAAAGTCATTTTCGTTCCTTTACCTACCTCACTCTTTAATTTGAATTCCACCTTATTTCTGCTACAAACTTTTTTAACTACGGCAAGCCCTAGACCGGTACCTCTTGCTTTCGTAGTAAAGAAAGGGGTAAAAATTTGTTCTTGTAATTCTTCAGGAATACCTGGGCCGTTATCTGTAACACTTAAAGAAGCATAGTCCTCTTGTACGCGTTTTGTTTTTACAACTAGCATACCACCGTCCGGCATGACTTCAATGGCATTTGCAACAATATTTCTTAAAGCCTGCTTCATTTCTTCCGTATCAATAGTTACAGGTAAATCTTCAGTATAAAAATAAGTAGTAAGTTGTATGTTTTTAGGAATAGGATAAGACGAAAGAATTTCTCTCGCATATAAACTTAAATCTATGGTTGTAAGTATTTGTTCACGCGTACGGGCATATCCTAAAATTTCCTCAATAATACTATTGGCTTGATTTATTTCATCATCAATAACTTTAAAATTTTTTGCTATTTTCACATCTGCCCCATTACCTAGACGAGCTTTTATTAAGTATAAGGCATTTTTGATGACAGCAAGAGGGTTTTTAATTTCATGACTTACAATCGAGGCCATTTGCCCGATAGCGGCAAGCCTTTCCTTTTTAATTAATTCATTTAAAGCCGTTCTCAGTTCTTTAGTACGACTGCCAACCCTGATTTGAAGGGATTGATTAAGCTCGGCCAAATCTTCCCTCTCTTGACGAAGTTCATCAAAACGTATTTTTAAAGAATCTAACATCTTTGCGAAAGCTAAAGATAGAGCACCTATTTCATTATCGGGGAAAGGTAAATCAGGTATTTCATTTTCTTCACCTTGCTCTATTTTTTTAAAAGCTTTTGTCATTGTATTTAAAGGGGTTATCATAATACCTGAGACATAAATGCTCATAAATAAAGCAAAAAGAAAAACTATGGCAATAATTATCAATATTTCCTTATAAAAACGTTTATATAAGCTTATCAACCCCCCTTGCACTTTACTTGCCGAATCATAAGTATAAATAAGCCAACCGCTTAAATCGTTAACAGATAATACTCCTAGGTCATTATCCATTTCTATGGCAATAAGTTTTCCTTCCTCAGCCTTCGGGGCAAGTCTTGCCATTTCTTTTTTGTAAGAAATAGAACTACCCTCGTTTATACCACTTTCCGAAGAATAAATCAAAAGGCCGTTTCTGGTAAAAATTAAAACATTTCCGCGCCCAATAGGTAAATAATTGTTTAAATTACTTAAAGGTATTTGAGCACCTACAAAATATGTCTTATTTAAGAAACTGTTTTTTATTGCAATTGCGGCAGTTAAACCTTTACCTTTTACTACCCCTAAATTTCCGACAGTTAAAGCCCCTGTTTGTAAGGTATTTTTTATTTCCTGGTTAAATTTAAATTTAGGACTTGGACCGAAGTAAGCATATTCTTTAGCAGAAGAATCAAAAAATGCCAAAGAAACAAACTCCGAATTTTCTTTAATAAAATCTGAAATATCTTTATGTGTTAAATTGATTTCTGATCTATCATGAAAAGTATGAATGGTCAAGAAGTTGTTAAGTAAAATGGAATTATTTTGGAAAAAAGAATCTACCCCTTTATTAATAACGATATTAAAATTTTTTAATAAGTTTAATTCTTCTTCCTTTAGTAACTCACTTTCTGCACGATGTGTAAAAAAGAAAGACATAACCAGAGGCAATAAAGCCGTTATTATTAAAGAAAAAAATATTAATCTTCTAAGCTGTCCTTTCCTCATAAAAGCCTAAATACCATAATACTATAAAAATTGGGGCATAAACTTATGCCCCAATTTACAAATACAAACTTACTTTAGCACTGACCTTGCGGTGCGGCTTTTGCTGCTGCCCCACCATAATTCTGTTTAAAACCCTCAAGACCTTTTATATCACCTAAAGATCCCATATCGGTAACGGTTCTTCCTTGCCAAATAACTGTCGGAGAACCTGAAACGTTGTATTCTTCGGTAATCTTCATATCTTCTTTTAATTTTTCAAGGCCAAATTTCCAATATTTATTAAAAATCCTTGGGTTAATACCGGCTTTTTCAGCAGCTCTATCCCATAAAGAACTTTTGTAATCTTTATTCCTGATTTCAAGATATTTCCATAATTTTTTAGGATATTTTTCACGAATGATAATTTGCCTGACATCCTCTTCCCATTCGGCGGAACCATGTAAACTGTTGAATTCCTCCCCACCTCTGCCTTCACTGACAATATAGCGAACATTTATTTTCAAATCTTTGGGAAGTCTTTCAAGTTTCATCAAATCAATAATTTGATTTTCAGCCCTAACCCCATAAGGACATTGAGACATTACAAACAAATCCAGCTCTTTAGGTCTCAATTGCTTATTTGCATAAACACCATTTCTTGTTTGATGTTCAAAAACAAGCTTACCATTATGTTCTTTTATTTGCCCTGCTTTGACATACTTGTCAAATTTTTCTTTTACCAAAGCATTGTTCTCTACTAAATATAAAGGCATAAAATCTAAATTTAAACCATAGTAATTCGGATCATTTAATGCCACTGAACGGTTTACGGTTGTAATATTTAATTTAGCACCCAAAACTTGTTCTAAACCGGAATTTAAACCGGCATCTGCCCCGCCTGTAGCATCTTCATCCATGACAATAACTGTAACCGGAACTTCCTTAATTGTTGTTTTTGCAGATTTCGCTGGAGCCGCATAAACAAGAGTACCGCATATTGCTAATACGGCAAAAATACTAACAAACTTCTTCATTTAAATATTTCTCCTTTTATTTATTTTCTTCTTCTTTTTCTTCTTCTTCTTTTTCTTCTTTGGTTACAGGTTCTTCAACAGTAAACGTTAAACCCCTCATACCGAAAGAACAAAATAAATTGTATATGAAAGCAGAGATAACAATAAGAACCAAATAGACCATTGTATCTACAAGCGTCCATAAAATAATTTGCAGGATTTGCTGCATAAAATTCAAATCCGGCATGCTTGATATCTGTAAAACATAATTTACAAGACATAAAGCAAACACTAACAGCGGAAAAGCTGAAAGTATTATTGATTTTAAACTAATATTTTTTATTTCTATTTTCATTTATCCTCCAAAACTATTTCTTAGGTTCCAAAATTATCACAGTTCTTATTATACCACCTTTAGAAGCAAGTTGCAAAGCTTTTATTGTAAAAACACGTGTCCCGCTCTTAGTAACAGTTTTAAATATTTTCCCCGGATTATCCATAGCCCTACCGACAATATTAACTATATCTTGTTGTGTCCCACCAAAAATATCAAGCAAGTGAATCGGGCCTTCCTTATCTATCTTGAGTTCAAAATTTGCATGCATTATATTATTATTTTCATCTACCACTATGGCCCTAGTCCCTTTTGCAATAGTAATAGCCAGAACGGAGGACCACCATTCCTGCTCATAATGTAAACGATTTTCTTCTAATTCTTCTTGTTCCTCTAGCTCTTTTTTTACTTTATCTAAAAAACCTTCTACCGCTTGGGCTAAAAGACCAATCTCATCCCCTCTAGATGAGAAGTTCAAAACAAAACTTTTTGTAGAAATATTATCTATACCTTCAGCCAATTGTAAAAGAGGGTTTGTTACACTCCTAATAACAAATATATACAAGACAAAACCCATCAAAATAAAGATTATTACCGAACCAATTAAGTACCACGTAAGTGCTTTCTTAATTTCTTCTTTCACTTGTTTTCTTGAAACATCTACACTGATTATACCGGCTATTTTATCCCCCTTAGCTTTTAGCGGTATTGCAATCTCATAATAATTCCCTTCCCTTTTAATTTTTACACTTGGTGAACCGGATCTTACTGCCTCTTCAATAGCATTTGTTTCTAAATATCCGCCCCGTTGATAATCGGTTATAGGCATATCCAGCAATTCAAGATTTTTATGCCATCTAACAGTACCGTTGCCATTAAAGTAGACTATATTACTTATTCTATTATCTTGCCTTGGCCAAGATGAGATTATTTCATTTTCCGGTACAGTAAGATAATTCTTTGAGACTAACCCTTCAATTAAAGTGCTTGCATTTTGACGTACAGTATCTATAATTTGATTTTGTAAATTTAAATCAAATACCCGTTTAAATAAGTTAAAATATAACAAACCGCCAACGATAATTGCATATAGTGCAACCATCGCGAACCAAATAAACCATCTTGTACTTATTCTTTTAATCATAGTTACCTGTTACTGTATTTTTCCTCAACTCTTTTTAAACCTAAAGCCGCATCAGAGTTTTCAGGATTTAAATTCAAAGCCGCTTTCCATTCTTCTTTTGCCTTTTCATAATTACCTTCACTGAAAGCTGCTAAACCAAAACGATAATGTTTAATTGAAGCCTGACGGGCCGCTTCTGAAACCCTAGTAGGATTTTTTTCAACAACTGTTTGAGTGGGAAAATCTTCTTTTTCCCCCTCTATTTCTGTAGTTACAGGAGGCAAATTAGCCGAAGTATTCTCCGTAATCTCAGTTTTCGTAGTCGTAGTAGTCGTTGTTGTTGTACCCTCCGGAGTGTTACTTATGTTTGTAACCGTTGTTTTAGTAGTTGCAACTTCCTTTTTATTATCAGCAGCTTTAGCAACCGGCAAAACTTCTTGGATAGTAGAATTATTTTTATTTTCTTGAAAAACATTAGGGCAAGGTTTGCATTTTAATGTAGGGCAAGGCGGACAAGTACCCTCTTTAACAACAGTTGTTTCTGTTGTTGTACTTTGGGATTTTTGAGTAGCGGTAGCTTTATTTTTTGCTCTTTGGGCACTCCTGATTAACACTTCAATATCTTGTTCGCTATAACCCCATTTTTGGGATTCCCTCCAATTAGCAATTGCAGTATTATACTTTTTCTCATTATAAGCTTTATTACCTGCATTATAATAATTATTTGCAATTTCTTCCCTAAGCTGTACAATAAATTTTTGGGTCTGCTGCTCACTAGGTTGTATTTGATAGGCTCTATTAAACTCTTTATAGGCATCAACTAATCTGCCTTTAGAATAATATTCAAAACCTTTATTAAGAGCATCCTCACTTTCCTCTTTTTTTATTAAACTTTCTACCTCGGCAATCTTTAAGTTTAAAACAGGGTCATCTTTATTAATCAATAAAACATTATACCACTGATTTAAAGCTTCATGATAATCCCCCTGTTTATAGGCATAATAACCACGGCGTGTATGTATCTTGGTAAACTCATTATTTATTCTTTCAATCCAAGCACGGGCTTGATCTTCATGCGGATTCAAAGTTAAAATCTCTTCAAATTTATTTTGTGCCTCAACCAAATAACCTTGTTTATATAAGGATATTGCTTCTCTATATTTCATATCCAAAATTTCATTTTCAGACAAAGTTCCGTAGGTAGACATTTTTGTAGCGGTATCAGATAAAGTTTGGGCTTTTTTCATGCTAGGGTCTATGCTTAAAATGACATCGGATATTTCCGCAGCCCTTTGATAATCCCCCTGCTTATACATGTCATAAGCATTATCATAAACCATATTCAAAGTAAAATTTTGTATTTTCTGTTTTTCAAGTTGTACTGTGGAAAGATACTGCCTTCTCTGTTCCACATTAGCCAATGTGCCAAGTGACATTTTTTGCAAATCAAGCATAAGGCCGGCTTCTTTACCCGTTTCTCTAAGAGGTCTATCCGCTGCCCCAGCAAAAGAAAGGGATACGCAAAATACTGATACCATGATAAAATAAGTAATTCGTTTCATTTTAAACTCCTAAAAAGGCATACCGCCGCGCATAAAATCTGCTATCATAGGCGAAAGCATCATAATAAATACTACCGGAAATATAAAAATAAATAACGGTATTAACATTTTTGTTGATGCTTGCGCTGCAAGTTTTTCAGCTTTATTTAAACGTCTAAATCTTAAATCTGTTGAGAAATTACGAAGTAACTGCACTAAACTTGTCCCTAGTTCATCAGACTGTACAATTAACCCGACAAAAGACCTAATATCTTGCACACCGGTTCTTGCTGCTAACCTTTCCAAAGATTCACGTCTAGAATATCCTAATTTAGTTTCATTTAAAGTTTTTTCTATTTCTACTTCAAGTAAAGTTTTTTCTTTAGCAATTTTAACTATACGTTCAAAAGCAGTCATATAGTCTAGGCCGGATTCTATAATTAAAGCCATTAAATCTACCGTAGTAGCAAAGTTGCCTAACATATCTTGCTGACGTTTAGCTATTTCCCCTTTATAATACATGTCCGGTAAGTAAAACCCAATTGGTATAAGAAATATAACCAACCATGTGCCAAAAAGAAAATATAAAACAAGCGGTGTTGCTATAGCTGCATAAATTTTGTAATAAAGTATATCTACCGGCTGAGGTTTATCCGGACTACCTAAAAGAATACAAATATTTTCCAAAGGCTCTTGTAAATGGAAAAAATTTAAAAGGTAAAAAGCGATTCTATCAAGCAAATTCTCTTCAGGTTTAAGACGAGCAAAAGAGGAAGCTGATTTTACTTGTTTTGCCTCTAAGTCTGAAATATCTTGATTAACAGGGGCGGGCGTAAAAAACATAATCACAGCAAGGAAAGCACAAATTGTACCACCAATGGCCAAGAGCAATAATATCAAGTGTATCATACCTAAATCGCTCATACCTTAATTTCCCCCAACTTATTAACGGCTTTAATTCCGATAAAGATCCAAATTATACAAAATAGCAATACGATTATACCAACCGGAGTTGTATAAAAGTTTATCATAGTATCAGGCTGAAAGACAAACATAACCCCAACCATAATCCAGGGCATAATACCGACAACTATAGCCTGTATTCTTTGTTGTGCTGTCATGGCCTGAAGCTTCTCTTCAAGTTTACTCTCTTCACGAATATTTTCCACAATACGTTCAAAAATTTTAGTTAAATTACCACCGACTTGCCTTTGTAAAACAATTGCTTTTACCATATACGACAGTAAACGGGATTCCACCCTCTCTTCCATCATTTCCAAAGACTTTTCAAAAGGTGTACCCAAATTATAATTTTTAATAACTAAAGCGAACTCTTCCGATATAGGAGGACGTAAATCTTTAGATACCATTTCAAAACCTTGAACAATATCCATACCCGACTTTAAAGAGTTAGAAAGCAAAATCAAAGCATCCATTAATTGATTATTGATTTTAGCTCCCCTTTGTTTTTTTAGTATTTTAAGCATAGCACCAGGCATCTTTAAACCTACGTTAAGCCCTATACCAAAGAATATACATAAAATTATAAAACCAAACAAACCTCCCAAAGCCATTGCAAACATTATACCCAACAAGGTAAATAAAACTACGGTAGCAACAACCATGTATTTTATGTTTATTCTTATAAATTGCCGATTGTAATCATCTACCCAAACAGAGGTTTTTTGTAAATACCTGTCTATGGCATTACTAATAGCATCATTTTGACTGTTCATTATTATCAAAACAGCCGCAAAAACAAGCAAGGTGCCAAGCATAGTAAGAACTAATAAAATTGTCTGGTTATCAGGCCTTTTAAAACGGGCAGGAGCTACTGCCAACCACTGTTTCATCATCACGGTTGAATATATAGAATTTGAAAGAATAGCAATACCTGTGATTGCTTTCCTAAATTTATTACGCCACTGTTTTGGGGATACAACAAAAGATTCTCCCACACTTACCATTTCTTTATTAATTAGTTCCAGGGTAGCTATAATTTGCCTACCACGCCCTTCCATACTATCATAAAATGCCGGTTCTGAGGCAATAATATCCAAAGTAATCAAAAAACGAGTGCGAAGTAAACCAAATTGTTCCATAATTTCTTGGGAAGTATAAGCAGTGCCTTCATTAATTCCGTCAGCCAAAGCCAAATATTCATGAATTATACCAAAAGCCCTTTGCCACATTTGTGCTTCACTATAAGATTGAGTACCGGAATCAGAACTTTGTTGCCAAGTCTTTTTATTAGCCATTTCAGGTAAAGCCTTTTCAAGCCAAGCAGGTACAGGTATTGGATTGCTTTTCCCGCACTGGGAAGGTGTAAAAGCTTTTTGCTCTGCGGTTTTATCAACATTAAGGAAATTATATACTGCATAAATTTTTTCTTCAGCACACTTCAAAATCTGTGTTTGTTTTGCCGTAAAAACCTGCTGGGCAAAACAAATATCACACCCTAATATTAGAGTAGCTGTAATTAAAAATAATACAGAACTTGCACGTTTCATTATTCCGCCTTTGCAAAAGTACTTTCAGGAACTTCAAGCCCTTTTGCCCTAAACTCATCAAAGAAAGTTGGCTTAATACCCGTAGCGGTAAAATGCCCTTCCACTTTGCCTTCTTTATTAACACCGGTTTGATGATATCTGAATAAATCTTGACTTTTGATATTATCGCCGTCACGTCCGCAAATTTCTGTAATATAAGTAACCTTTCTTGTACCATCAGAAAACCTAGAAAGTTGTACTATTAAGTTTACCGCAGATGATATCATTTCCCTGATAGCCCAAATAGGTAATTCCGCACTTGCCATCATACACATTGCTTCAAGACGGGTTAAACTGTCCCTTGGTGTATTGGCATGAATAGTGGCTAGTGAACCTTCGTGACCGGTATTCATAGCCTGTAACATATCCAAAGCTTCCGCGCCACGACACTCACCGACTACAATTCTATCCGGCCTCATACGCAAACAGTTAATAACCAAATCTTTGATGGTAATAGCACCTTTACCTTCAACGTTTGGAGGGCGGCTTTCCAAAGACACCCAGTGTTCTTGCTGTAATCTCAATTCCGCGGTATCTTCAACGGTAACGATACGTTCATCACCCGGAATATAACTTGAAAGGGCATTTAAAAATGTTGTTTTACCGGTACCGGTACCACCGCTAATAATAATATTTTTACGGAGTTTAACACAGTTTTCCAAGAAAAACATACATTCCCTGTTAATTGTACCGAAACGATAATAATCTTCCGGCCCAAAAGGCTTTTGTGAAAAGCGTCTGATTGTAAGAGAAGGGCCTGATACAGCAAGTGGCGCAATAATAGCATTAACACGGGAACCGTCTTTCAAACGGGCGTCTACTAGCGGAACAGATTCATCAATACGCCTGCCCAAAGGGGCTACAATTCTTTTAATGACTTGCACAACTTGGTCATTATTTCTAAATTTATAACGGGTTAAAGTTAATTTACCTTTCTGCTCAATAAAAATTTTATCATAAGCATTAACCATAATTTCGGTAACAGACGGATCCCTCATTAAAGCTTCTAATGGGCCAAGGCCTAAAATTTCATCTAAAAGTTCATTGATAAAACGCAGTTTTTGATCCCTTGATAATTGAACATTTGCCTTTTTCCTTAAAACATCATCAATAATTACAGAAACGCGTTTTCTTGTTTGTTCATTTTGTGAACCTTCTTCACTGATAACAATACGTTCCACTTCTAAAGTTTTAATAACATCTTTGTGAACTTGTTGTTTTAGATTATCCCAATAAGAAAGTTCTTCCCCTTTGTCCGTATGGTTCGGAACACGGCCTGTATTTACGGCAGTTAAAGCCTCCCAAACTTCTTTGGAATTGGCCTTAAAGGCTTCATTGGAAATAGAGGTAGTCCAAGTTTTATCTATAGGAGCAGTTTCCTCTATCGCTTTTAAAATAGGGCGCAAACCTTCTTGAACCCAAGAAGAATCCCTATTAACTAAAATCTCAATCTCGCGTTTATTGGAAGATTCAAAAACACTTTCTTCCCAGGTTAAATAAACAAGAGGTTCCCTTCCTAAACGTATAAAAAATTTATTAACTTCTTCATGGGGAATGGCACCGGGTAAATTATACTGATTGCAAATAATTTCCAAACGGTCAACCGGGAAATGAAGTTCCTTAAAATCAGTAAACATACTTACTGTTGTGTTTAAATGTGAACGGGTACAATTAGTTACCCAAAAAATTTTATCGGCAATATCAAACCCAAAAGCTTCCATAGGGAAACTTGAATCAATATCCAAAAATATATCAAAGTGTTGTTGAAGACGGGATAAAATAGGAAGTAACACTTTAGGTGTAATCATAGAAACTTCCTGCCTTGTAGAACCAAGAGGTAAAATACCAACACCTACTTGTGTCATAGAAACTTTACCCCTAATAAGTGCCGCAGCTGATTCTATGGCTACATTATCCAATCCTAAAGCTTTAGATAAATCCGCAACGGTAATAGGTTTTTTAATACCCAAATAAAAACCATGTTCTTGCCTGGCCAAAGGGTCCAAAGGTACGATTAAAACAGGCCTCTTTTGCATTTCCGCCCAAGCAACTGCAAGGTTCAAAACAAGGGTCGTTTTACCTACCCCTTCTTTCGGACCTGTAAAAGCAATTACGCGCGGTGTGCCAAAACCAGGCATTTGAGTATCTGTCATACTATTCAACGATCTCCACAGTTATAAAAAGGAATAAAGAGCGTTGTTCTTCTTCCACATCACGGGTTCTAAAAAATGTCCCGAGCAAAGGAATACGCCCAAGTATTGGAACTCTGTCTTCTGCTACAGTACGGGTGCTACTCTTTAGCCCCCCGATAACTAAAGTTTCACCGCTATTTAATTCAACTTCCGTTCTCAATTTCCTTTCAGTTAAAGACGGGACAGAAGTACCGTTTAAAATAACAGGGTTTGAATAATCTGGGTTAGAAAGTTCCAATTCAAGCTGTACAACAATAATTTTATTACGTTCGGGAATTATCGTAGGCAACACATCAAGTTTAACACCGTAAGACCTAAACTCAACACCTGCAGAATTGTTTTGTACTGTTGGGTAAGGGATTTGCCCTCCTGCTGAAAAACTTGCACTTGTATTTGAACGGGCCATAACTTTAGGATTAGATAAAACTTGTGCTTTACCTTCCGTCTCCATAAGCTTTAAACGGGTACTCAAAAGAGATTTACGTTCAAATTCACCGATAGAAAATACACCGGGTATATTCTTTTCTTGGAAATCCAATAATTGATTCCAGGCAAAACCTTTTGAAGTGGAAAGTGAACCGCTTATTTCAACAATATCGGCACTAACTGCCACAAGATCCGTCTTTTTAGCATAACCTGCTTGTGCAAGCAAAGCCAGCATCAATGGCAAAATAAATAACTTTAAGACTTTTTTGTATTTCATAATTTATTCCTTAATAACTAAATAATTTTGAAAAACTTGAAACTGCCATCGGATACATTTTACTGTCCCCGCTGGAACGAACAACTATCGTTATATCCCCTTCTTGTTGAGCGAGAGCTAAATATTGTGCTTCAAGAGGGGTTAAAGCCAAACTTAAAACTGCACGATCAGAAAAAGCAGCTGCATTTGCCTCTCTCTCTGAATTAGCGGCTTTACCGGCAGCATCCAAACCCTGTCCTAAATTAGAACCAACACCTAAAACTAAAATATTTTGCAAAATAGTTGCAGCCATATTTTCTTTTGTACCGCCTTTTAAGGCTGCTTCAAATGTCAACAAAATATCTACTTTATCTCCGGGTTTAACAAGACTTGAAACATTATTATTAACTTCCAAAATAAATGCGCGATAATTTGGGGTTACTTTTAAACTTATACCAGCATCAGGGCTTAAAGAAGCTAAGGCTGCCCTTGTTATTTGATCATCTTTAGAAATTGCCACACGGGTAACTAAATTTTCAATATCTGCGACATTATCCCCTTTAGACAAAACAAATGCTCCCCTTTGTACATAAGCCGAAGGTATCTCTTTGGTAGCAATAAAATTCCTTTGCATTACTTTGCCTTCAGGAATATCAACATTGGCTACTGCTACTGTAACGGCATTACTTGCTTTTTGCAAGGAACTTTGAGCCATATTAAGTATCAAGAAATAAATAACCGCTGCAATTACTGCAAACATTAACGGTATTAAAGCATTTTTTTTGTTCATAATTCTCCTTAAAAACTACTATTAATATTCCAAATCAGTTAAGTAAGGGCCTTTCTATCGGCATCCGGGCATTTGCCTTAAGCCAGAGAATACCCAACTTTTTTGGCTCACTTGCAAAAACATAACTCGTTAAAGGGTAAGCCAAATCTACCCGATAAACGACATTTACTACCAAATCTTCATTAGGGTGATCTTTCACCTGCGGATCATTACTTGTACGCACGATTTTTGAGGAAAACCTCACTTTTTTACCCGGGTCCGCCATGCCGAGCATATTTGATAATGCCGCGCGCATTTTGCCTTGCATACGGGTTGCATCTGTGTTGCCGCTTGCCTTTTTGACACCGACCATAGACCCAACCCTTGCAAGTTCATAAGAAATATGGTGGGCAATAAGTGTATGATAGGCTATATTACCAAGTTCTAATACGACAAAAATTATCATCATAAAAACCGGTAATACTACAATAAGTTCAATTACTGTTTGCCCACCTTTATTTCTTAACATTTCAAATAATTATATGTTTGATGCTTGGCCCATAATTTTTTCTTTAATTTTATCAAACAAGTCTGGCATAAAGGCTTTAATAGCCGCACCGACTAATCCTACTACTACGACGATAATACCAAGCATAAACAAGTATTCAATAGTGTTTTGCCCTTTTTTATTCTTGATATTTTCAATAGCTTTATTAAAAGCTAAGTGCATTTTTGCGATATATTTCATACTTCCTCCAATTACTTTTTAAATTCTTACGAATCAAGTTCGTATACTGACAAAATTATCTTTGCCCCGTTTTCAAATTGCCTGGGTATTATATGGCTGTAAAGTTGATAAAATAAAACAAAAGCAACAAAAAGTGCTGCGGTGGTTAAAATATATTCAACCGTTGTTTGCCCCTTTTTATTTTTTACCAAACTCTTCATATGCTTTCAAAGAACTAAAACTGCAATCTTATTGCTAATTGATGGGCTGTGCCTAAAGCACCGGAAGGCATCATAGCATAATCAATACCTAAACCGTAGCCCATAACTTCACTACTGTAAAAACCAAAACCGAAAGTAAGTTTTGAAGTGTCAGTAAGGCCGATTTTGTCTGCCCAATCGCCTTTTTCCGCATAACCGGTATTTTCACGATTATAATAACCAATGCGGATATCAAAAACTGCAACTTCAATTAATTCTTCCGGTAAATGTATAACAAGCCCTAAACCGTAACGCATTTTATCATCAACATATTTAACAAGTTCACCGGCTAAAGTATAATATTTCGTATTAAAAGCAATACCGCCACGTAAAGCTGTAGGGACATCATCTTTATCCCCTAAGTTCTGGCCCATTAAACCCAAAATTAAGGTATCACGCCTACCAAACCTTAAACGCCCTCCGATATCAAAAGCCGGGTTAACATGCTTCACACCAACGTTATTTTCATTAATATACTTTGCTGTACCGCCGATATCAAAGAAGCCAAAAAACGTTCTTGCCAAACTTACTGTTGCTACATAATCTTGTATAAATTGACCTGTATAATTTTGAGGTATACCTTCATCATCTCGCATTTCTAAGCTTCCTAATCTTAAATAACGCAATGTAATACCTAAATTTGTTTTTCCTAAAGGTTGTATATAAGCTAGAGCTGTATCACTTACTCCTTCAAACCATTGCATATGGGAAACCTGAAATTCCCTTGTGTTTGCCGTTGCAGCACCCGCCGGGTTCCAAAACAAGGCTTGTGTTCCGTGTGAAAGAGCCGTAAAAGCATTACCTAAAGCTTGGCCTTCTGGCGCACCTGTGCCGAGTTTCATAAAAGCACCGGCAGACGTTCCTGCATTATCATGAATATCTGCCCACGCAGAAAGTGTACTGAATATTATTACAAATATAAGTGTTAATTTTTTCATTTTAATTCCTTTTTATACCTATTATGGTATTAAAATCTTTATTACTCTTTGCGATTTCTTCGCATTGCCTCTGGTCGGGTTCAAGGTCATTATCGCATAATATAAGCCGCGCGCTACTTTCTTTCCTGCATTATTTCTCCTGTCCCATTTACATCTTAACGCA
>CADAFA010000012.1 GCA_902787065.1 uncultured Elusimicrobium sp. | reverse complement strand
GTCGTTGAAATCCGGCCGAAGTCCGAGAAATACGCGGAAGAATTGACGCATCGGGATTATCTCGGGGCAATTCTGGGACTCGGGATTGAACGCAGCCTGACCGGCGACATTCTGACGCGGGATCACCGGGCCTGGGTTTTCTGCCTGGCTTCCGTGGCTGAAATGTTGATATCCTCGCTGACGCAGGTGCGCCGCACAACGGTGGTTGCAGAAACTGTTTCTCCGGATCTTCCGGAGCTTGCGCCTCGCTTCATGCCGTTGCGGCTGAATATCGCTTCGGAACGGCTGGACGCTGTTTGCGCGGCTTTTACCGGACTTTCCAGGGGACAGACGGAGAAGCTTTTCAGCGCTGAAAAAGTGTTTGTCAACGGGAGAACAATCACCGACAAAAGCGCACGGTTGAAGGCGGGAGATATCCTTTCCGTTCGGGGATTCGGAAAGGCATTAAGCAAATAAAAGGTGAAGAGGGATTGACATGATTTTCAGAAAAGCAGATACAAGAGATGCAAAGACTGTTTTGGCCCTTTACAGGGCAGTGATCGGAACGCCGTTTTGCGTGTGGGACGAATCGTATCCTGGGGAGGAGGAGATCCAAAACGATCTTGCTTCCGGGACGCTTTATGTTTTGGAAAGAGACGGTGAAGTGATCGGCGCGATTTCCATTGTTCCGGAAAACGAGACAGATGATCTTGATTGCTGGAAGGTGAAAGAAAATGCCCGCGAGTTTGCCAGGGTCGTCGTCAGACCGGACTGCCAGCATCAGGGGCTCTCTTTTTATCTGGTCGACGGAATCATCCAGGAGCTGAAGAAGCAACATGCTGCCGCTATCCATATTGCCGTTGCCAAGAGAAATATCCCTGCCCTTTTCCCTCTTGCTAAAAAAGGGAGGTATAAGATATTTTACCTTTTTATTAGTCTTACTGCAAAAAATATGTTAAAATTTATAAGAAATTTAATTTTAACAGGGGTTTGATATTATGAAAAAATTATTTAGTGTTTTAGTAATTGCAGGATTTGCTCTAATCATGTTAGGGTCTCTTTTATTTGCAGGAACAAAGGAAGATAATTTTTTGGTAAATGATGATAGAATTTTTTCTCTTTCCAATAAATATACTTCCGTGCTGTCTTCTTTTTATGAAGAAGAAGTAGCAGCCTTAGGAATCAATGTTTACAATTATACCGCAAACATAAGTAAACGTAACTCAAAGAATGAAGCTGAAAAACTTAAAGCCTTAGACTCTTTGTTACAAACCTTAAATGGTATACGCCCAAATTCTTTATCGGCTTATGCCCAGGCAGATTATTATACTTTAAGGGAACTGATAGGTTTAAAATATTTTGATATAGAAAATAAAAATCAATTGGAATTAGATGCTTTATGGTACTTAGAACCACTAAACACAATTTATCAAATATTAATAAAAGATTTCCTAAACGAGCAAGGAAGGATCGATTACTCCTTAAAATTTTTAGATCTTATGCCTGAAACTTTACAAGAAGCCGAATTAAACCTCACTACACCGTCTGAATTAAACTTAAGGTTAGCCATAGAAAAAATAAATCTTGAAATTACGGGTATATCAGGTTTAATAAATTTAGCTTCCAAAATCACTGAAGATAAAAATGTAAAAAATCAATTTAACGAATCAATAAAAAATTTAGTAAATGCCTTAAACAAATATAAAACTTTTTTACAAAAAAAATTAGAAGCTAAAAATTATTCTGATTTTAGAATTGGCACCGATAATTATAAATATTTGTACCAAAAAGTGTATATGTTCCCTCTAAGTTACAACAAACTTGAAAACACCTTAAAAAAGAATCTGGACAAAACAAAAAAAGACTTAGTGCAGAATATTACGCAAGAAGTTATAGAATACTTAACTGAAGAACAATTGGCAGAAAGAACCGTTAAAAAAAATGTAGTAATATTCCCAAAAGATTATTATATTCTCGCAGAAAAATATACTAAAGCTCCCGAACATAATAAGATTTTGAACACTTATTCCGGTGACATTATCGAAACCGATAAATTTTTTGTTGATAAAGAATTGTTCCCGACTTTGTCTCTACCTATCCTTATTGCTCCTGCACCGTATATATTTAAAAATAAGCCTTCAAAAATAACAATATATCCGCCGATCCCTTTAGCACAAAAAAGGTCAGGAGATATCTTAATTACTTTGCCGCAAAAAGCTAAAACAAGTAAAGGGAATAACACCAATAATGACGCAAATTACACCTACAGTAAAATAAAACTTAATACGGCTGAATTTGTAACACCGGGGCAACTCTTAACTTATTCCGTAGAACCGGCGAATTCCTCCCTTGTATGCAAATTATCAAATGACCTTTTCTACATGCATGGCTGGATAAAATATGCTTTAGATACCTCTTACCAAAATGGTTTATTTGTGGAAAGGGAAGATGTTCTAAATTACCTTTGGTCTAATTACAAAAAAGCAGTATATGCATTAGTAGACTATAAATTACAAACAAAAGATTTAGATTATAATTCCGCTTTAACTTATATAACAGAGGCCGGAATTAAAGAAGAGGAAGCAAAAACATACTTAAATTATTTAGCTTTAAACCCCTTGGATGCTGTTTCTTATGTAATAGGGGCCCAAGAATTTGAACGTGTAAAAACAAAGTACAAAAAACAACTTGGTAAAGATTTTAACTTGGTAACGTTCCACACCAAAGTCCTTTCCCTTGGGCGTATTCCCCTGATAGCTTTAGAAAAAAGTTTAGCTAAAGCTTATGCTAAAAAAGAAGCTGACAGTTCCTTCTCCTTAACCTATTTTTAAATTACACTATTAACCAAAAAACCCGCGTGCTTAGGGCGCGGGTTTTTTAGAGCCTAAATTATTTTATGACCGTAAAAAAAGAAAAAAACCCGTTTAAAGACAGAACTATTGCAAAATTGCTTACCAAATTTTCCGCACCGGCAGTGGCTGGAATGTTCGTTATGGCTCTACATAATATAATATCACGCATTTACATAGGCCGCTCAATCGGTGCTTTGGGGATTGCTGGCATTGCCATAGTTTTCCCGCTTGCGATTTTATTTATGGCTTTAAGTGTGTTGATAGGTATTGGTTCAAATGCTTTATTTTCAATTTATCTCGGAAGAAAAGACGAAGAACGCGCCCGCCACACTTTAGGTAATGCCTTTGTTTACCTCTTTTTAATTGCTTTGGCTGCTTTAATTTTTTCTTATCTGTTTTTAGAAGATATCTTAGTTGCCTTTGGTGCCACACCGGAGATTTTACCTTACGCAATTACTTACACAAAACCCCTTTTGATAGCTAATGCTATGGCGATGGTAACAATGGGTTTAAACCACTTTATACGTTCAAGCGGCCACCCCAAAACAGCTATGGCAACCCAAATTATAGGTGCCTTTATAAATTTAGTTTTGGCCCCTTTATTTATTTTTACTTTTGACATGGGTATGGCCGGGGCAGCATGGGCAGTAGTATGCGGGCAGATATGTTCGTCGGTATGGGTAATGGTATTTTTAACCGGTAAAAAAACAAAGTATCGCCTGCAATTAAAATATTTAAATACGGATTTTATATTATTCTTAGACGGTATAAAAATTGGTTTCTCGCAATTTATATTCCAGCTTGCAACAAGTTTACTGAATATTATTTTAAACCACTCCCTTGTAAAATACGGCGGAAATTTGGCTGTTTCGGCGATGGGGATAGTTATAGCAATAAACACTATTATAATTATGCCTGTTATAGGTATCAGCCAAGGGGCGCAGCCTTTAGTGGGTTATAATTACGGGGCAAAGAAATATAATACAGCCATACAAACTTTAAAAATGGCAATAAGATGGAGTGTTATTTTAACCTTTGCCGGTTTTATTTTGACGGAACTGTTTGCAAAACAATTTGTGTCAATATTTAATTCTACGGACCAAGCTTTGATTGACCTTGCCTCCACTGCTTTAAGATACTTTAATATAATGCTACCGCTGGTGCCGATGCAAATACTTACAACTGCCTTTTTCCAAGCAACAAATAAACCTTTAAAAGCTTTAATTTTAAGTTTATCAAGGCAGGTTTTATTATTGATACCGGCAGTTTTAATTTTGCCTTTATTTTTTGGTTTAAACGGTGTTTTTATCGCAACACCGGTAGCAGATTTTATATCAATAGCACTTTCCACTTATATGTTAAGGAAATATTTCATTAAGCATAAACAGAATTTTTTCTTCTCAAAAAAATTCAGGCCTTAAATAACAGATACCCCCATTAATTGCGTGTAATTTTATATAATAACTATATGCGGAAAATCACTTTCACCTTTTTTTTATGCCTGTTAAATTTATCTTGTTTTGCAGCCTCTTTTAGCCCCAAAGACGGCAGTTTTAATATATCTTTACCTCCGAAGTGGCAAAAAGTCAAAACACTTAATAATGAGGTGTTAAGCTTAAAAAAAGGTACAAGTAAAATCAAAGTTTTTGCTTTAAAAAATTGCAAGGATTTGGCTTGCCTTGAAAAGACCGCAAACACTAAAGTAAAACAAATAAAAGACAAAAAATTTAAATTGGTAAAAAACACCTATTCCGGCGAAGAAATTAAGAAAAGTGAATTTTCTACTCTAGACCCTTATCTCTATTTCAGTTACACCGCCGAAAATATTAATTATACGGAAGGTTATTTTTTAGCAGATTCAAAAGGGTATAAAATAGAACTTTCAAACCTGCCCCATAAAGATGCGGACCTTTACCTTTCGTTTATTGCCCCAAAGCCCAAAGAAGTTAAAGATATACCGTTGATAACGGACGAAAAACCTTTGGTCGAAGAAAATATTGCCGCCCCCGAAATACAAAAACCGGAAGAACAACCTAATATACAAAATCTGCAGGATACAAAATTTGTACAGGAAACAAAAATACAAAAGCCGAATGTATCAAAAAAATTTGCAATAATTATTTCCCTCTTATTTATTTATATTTCGGTAGTTTTTATTTTCTTTGTGTATAATTTTGTATTTTCACCCCTCATGTACAAAACGCAAACGAACCCAAACTCCCTTTACCCCATAGTGGGAAGCCGTTTGTACGGCTCACCCGATTTGTTTTTTAAATTATATGACAATCAGGGGCATAATTTTATTATTACTTCACAGCGTTGGAGCAGTTTTTTAAAAGAATACGGTTTTTACGGTGCGCTTGGGTTTACATTACTGCACTTGATAATTTCTTCTTTGCTTAAACAGGAATTTTCTTCTTCCCTTTGGTTTAATACCTCTTTATCTGTATGTTATTTATTTACCGCCTTCGGGTTAGTTTTTATGCTCGGCGGATATATACTTGATATCATATTCCCTGCCCCCATTTTTGTTTATACCGATAAGGGTAAAATTTTGTTTAAAATTATTCGCAGGAACAGCGGGTTTTTAAAATACTCCTATTTAGTACTAACTAATGCTTACACCGTTATATTCCGTCTTGAAACTAAAAAAATTTTCTTTATGCGTAAATGGATAGTTTTTGAACAAGATAACCAAATCGCAATAATAAAAGAAAATTCTTTTTTGAAAGCTTTGGGCCGTAAATTATTGGGGCATTTGGGCGGCAGTTTGCGCACGAATTATGTTATAGAGGGTAAAAATGAAAGTAAAGGGCAAATTCTATCTTCCCGCAAAGCGATTACAAATTTTCACATTGATATAGATAAACCTCAAGCCTTAACGTCTACTGCCATGATAGCCGCCGCCGCTGTAATATTTACAAAAAACAGGGACAAATTTTACCCTTGGTTTGATTAATTATGAATTTAATTGAATGTGTGCCTAATATCAGCGAAGGCAGAGATAAAAATAAAATCAATAAAATTTTGGCGGAACTTACTTCAGTAAAAGGCGTGGAGTTGCTTGGCTATGAAATTGGCCAAAGCGTAAACAGAACAGTCATAACATTTGTAGCACCCAAAGAAATAATGCCTGCGGCAGCTTTGGCTTTAATCAAAAAAAGCCTTGAACTTATCGATATGAGTAAGCACCACGGTACTCATCCGCGTATTGGGTGCGTAGATGTTTGCCCTTTTGTACCTTTCAAAAAAACAACTCTTAACGATTGTATAGAAATTGCCCAAAATGTCGCCGAAGAAAGTGGCAAAAATTTTGGTGTACCTGTATATTTATACGGTGCTGCTGCAAGCAAGGCTGAACGCCAAAAATTAAGTTTTTTAAGAAAGGGCGGCTATGAAAATTTAGCGGGAAAATTAACCCTTTGCCCACCTGATTTCGGGCCCAATACCCTAACGGAAAAGACGCAAAAATCCGGTGCTTTGTGTATTGGGGCAAGAAACTTTTTGCTTGCTTATAATATCAATTTAAATACTAAAGATTTAGCCATTGCTAAAACTATTGCCAAAGAATTACGCGCACAATTGCCAGCTATAAAAACTTTGGGTTGGTATATCGAAGAATATGGTTTTTGCCAAGTATCAATTAATATTGAAGATTATAAAAAAGCACCGCTTTATTTAGTGTATGAAACCTGCAAAAATATTGCCTGCAAATTAAATACGAAAGTTACGGGCAGCGAACTTGTGGGCTTACTCCCGAAAGAAGCTTTGCTAGATAGTGCAAAATTTTATTTAAACAAAGAAAACCGAATTATACAAGGTATACCGCACGAAGAAGTTTTTGACCTTGTTATAAAAAACCTAAATTTAAGCCAAATCGCTCCTTTTATACCGAACGAAAAAGTTCTTGAACTTAAACTGAAAGGTTTAACTTCGCAATAAATATAATAAAATTTTGATTTTTACTGCGACGCAGCAAGAGTGTAAAACCGTAGCGCATGAGAATAATATCACATCGCGCAGTAGATTAATAAAATCAAACTGAGCATAACATCCAGCAAGTATTTTTAGGTAAATTTTGATTTTTACTGCGACGACAAGTACTAAGAAGAACGGGAGCGGAGCGACTCTCGGTACTTTAGGAGCTGAAAAATCAAAATTTACCAAAAAGAATTAGCCGGCAAAAAATAATAACTGCAAACACAAATTTCCTCTTTACAAAGAGGGGTGATAAATGTTAAATTATATAGAGGTATTATGCAATCAAAAACTTTAACTTTATATAGCCCTGTAAAAGGGAAATTAATTGATTTATCAAAAGTTCCGGATGAAGCTTTTGCTCAAAAAATGCTAGGCGACGGTGTAGCCCTAGAACCCCAAGAAAATTTTATATATTCCCCAATAGATGCCAAAATAAAAACTTTGCATAAATGTTTGCATGCGGTTGTTTTGGAAACGGGGGATTTTGAAATACTAATCCACGTAGGTATTGATTCCGTCTCTTTAAAAGGCCAAAGATTTAAAACTTTTATAAAAGAAGGGGATATCGTAAAACGCGGTCAAAAATTAATTGAATTTGATAAAGATTTCTTAGCTCAATATACCACCAGCAATGTTGTAATTATGGTTGTTGCTTCCCCCCTAGAAGTCACTTTAAAAAAAGCCCCCTTAACGGAGGTTACTTTACAAACAAAAGTTTTTGATGTTTCCTGCAATCAAGCTAAACCTGAAGATAATACTTCCAAAGCTGATTATACAGTTTTTACGGAAGAATTTACCGTATCCTATAAAACCGGTTTTCATGCCAGGCCGGCAGGAGAGGTTGCTACCTTAGCCCAAAGCTTTGCCAATACTGATGTATTTATACTGAAAAACGGGAAACAAGCAAATGCAAAAAGCGTCGTAGAAATATTGGGTTTATCCATAGATTGCGGCGATAAAATACAAATAAAATCCTGCGGAACTAATGCCGATAAAGCTGCCTCTGAAGTAAAAAGATTTATCCAAGGTGATCTAAAAAATAATGCTATCGGAGACTCTATCCCTGAAACAACTAGTAAAGTAAATAATGCCGGTGAAATAAAAATAAAGGGCATAGGTATCTTTGACGGTTTAAGTATAGGAAAAACTTATGTCGTAAAAGATTTGCAATTAAAACCGGAAGAGAACTCCCCCCTCTCACCGGAAGAAGAACTTTCTAAATTTTTAACCTCTTTACAAAATGTTAAAAGTGCTTTAGATAAAGAACGCCATGCCGTCTATGGACAAAAAGATAGGGAAGAAATTTTACTGGCACACATAACTATTTTGGAAGATCCCTTTTTAATACAGGAGACACGTCAATCCATAGCCAAAGGATATAGTGCGGCTTTCGCTTTTTCTTCATCAGTGAAAAGGGCTGTGGAAGTTTTAAAAAATACGGGTAATGAAATTTTACGATCAAGAGTAGCTGATTTTATCGACCTGGAATCCCGTGTTTTAACTGATTTAACAGGCAAAAATTATGGCTTGCCGGATTTTAAAGAAGATACCGTATTAATTATCAGGGAACTTTTATCGCATCATTTGAAAGAGATAAACGGCCATGTAACGGGCATAATTATGGCAGAAGGCTCTGCTTTATCACATGTTTCAATAATGCTTAAAACTTTAGGTATTCCTACAATTATTGGCGCAGGCCCGGCTGTTTTAGATATTCCAAACGGAAAAGATGTTATACTAGACTCAAAATTAGGAACTGTAACGGTAAACCCTGCAAATATTGAGGAAGTCAAAAAAAAGGTACAAGCCTTAAAAATTAACCGCGAAAAGAATTTACGGCATGCTTTTGAAGCCGCTAAAACTAAAGACGGTGTAGAAATATTGGTAAGCGGTAATATAGGAACTTTGGACCAAGCCAAACAAAGTGCAAACCAGGGTGCTGACGGTATAGGCTTGGTAAGAACAGAATTTTTATTTGCAAACGTAAAAAAAGCACCTACCGAACAAGAGCAATATGAAATTTATCAAAAAATAGTGGACTCACAAAACGGGCATCCTGTTATTATCAGAACTTTAGATGTAGGGGCAGATAAACCTATACCTTTTATCCCGCAAATACCTGAAGATAATCCAATTCTTGGAAGGCGCGGTATAAGAACTTCTTTTGCAAATATTGAACTTTTAAAAACACAACTCCGCGCAATAATGCGCGTAAAACCTTACGGTATAGCAAGAATAATGATACCTATGGTAACTTTTACCGAAGAACTTCAAACAGTTAAGAGATTTATCAAAGAAGAGCAAGAAAAACTTGGAATTGACAAAGTATCTGTCGGTATGATGATGGAAGTCCCTGCTGCTGCTATAATGGCAAAGGACTTTGCAAAGGAGGCGGACTTTTTCTCCATAGGTACTAATGATCTAACACAATATACCCTTGCTTTAGACAGAGCACACCCGACTTTAAATTTCCTCTCAGACAGTTTAAATCCCTCCGTTTTACGCCTGATTAAAATTATCGTAGAAGGGGCAAAATCAACAAATATTCCTGTTGGTGTTTGTGGGGCAGTTGCGAGTGAACCTGCCGGCGCTGTTTTGTTGATAGGTCTGGGTATAAGAGCTTTAAGTGTTGTGCCAAGTGCTATTGCAGATATAAAGGCCTTAGTTCGTAAATTAGAAGTTAAAAAGTGTGAAGAAATTGCAAATAAAGCACTCAATTGCACAAGTGTAGCCGAAGTTAGGGCTTTAGTCAAAAAGGAGTTTGATTTATAAATATGAAAGATTTTTTTAAACAAATATCTGCATTTTTTGTAACTCTCGGAAAGTCTTTAATGTTACCTATTGCAGTCTTGCCGATAGCCGGGTTACTGCTCCGTTTTGGACAACCGGATATGCTGAACATTGAATTTTTAGCCGCGGCGGGGAATGCTGTTTTTAATAATCTTCCTATTATATTTGCTTTGGGTGTTGCAGTAGGATTTTCTAAAGAAGAACACGGGGCGGCTGCCCTGTCTGCTTTTGTAGGCTACATGATTATGACTGCAGGCATAAAAGTGTTTAATGATAAAATAGATATGCAAGTTTTAGGCGGTATTATCATGGGTGTAACAGCAGGAACACTTTACAATAAATATAAGTCAATTAAACTCCCCCCGTTCCTTGCCTTTTTTGGCGGCAGACGTTTTGTTCCGATAATTACCGGCCTTTTTGCAGTAGTGTACGCTTTAATTTTTGCTTTTATTTGGCCGCCTATTTCCAATTTAATATCAAGTTTCGGCAATTGGGTTATAGCAAGCAATAATATCGGTTTATTTTTCTTTGGTCTTGCAAACCGTTTGTTGATTCCCGTCGGCTTACACCATGTATTGAATAATTTCATTTGGTTTCAATTCGGCGATTACAGCGTTATTGAAGCCGGTGTACAGGTAATGAAACATGGTGATTTGTGGCGTTTCTTTGCCGGGGACCCTAACGCCGGTGCTTTTATGGCAGGTTTCTTTCCTGTAATGATGTTTGGGCTTCCTGCGGCGGCCCTTGCTATGATAATAGAATCTTCTAAAGAAAACCGTAAAGCCACAGCCGGTATTTTACTTAGTGCGGCTTTAACTTCCTTTTTAACAGGGATCACAGAACCTATTGAATTTGCCTTTATGTTTTTGGCTTTCCCTCTTTATGTTTTGCATGCTGTTTTAACCGGCTTAAGTATGGTAATCATGAACTTACTTAATGTAAAACTTGGTTTTACCTTTTCAGCCGGTTTATTTGATTATTTGTTAAATTTCGGTATCAGCACAAATCCTTGGACCATGTTACTTGTAGGCGTAATTTATGCAATCTTATATTTCTTTATATTTAGGTTCGCTATCCGCACGTGGAATTTAAAAACACCGGGAAGGGAAACTGTAGCTGAAGGACCTAAAGAAATTATTCAAACACCAAACCCAATACAAGAAACTATTAAAGAAGAATCTTCAAGAGGAGCAAAATATTTAGCAGCTTTAGGCGGTAAAGATAATATTAAAACTTTAGGGGCCTGTGCTACCCGTTTGCGTCTTGAAGTATTTGATAATTCTAAAATAGACGTGGAAACCTTAAAAACTTTAGGGGCAAGAGGGGTAATCAACAAAGAAGGACTTGTGCAAGTAGTTATCGGCCCGGAAGCAGATTTAATAAATGATGAGATACATCAAGTTATGGGGTAAAAAAATGAAAAGATTACTTTTATTATTCTTATTTTGCAATTTAACTTTAGCAAGTTTTGCTTTCAGCGTGGGGGATTCTTTTATTTTTAATTCCCGCTTTTGGCAGAACAAACTTTCTTTAAATGCATTTGAAGAAAATGTATTTTCCGCAGGTTTCACTTTTGACTTAACGGACCATAAAGATATTAAAGATAAAATTTATGCTTTTCATATCCCTGTACTATTAGATTTTTCAATGTTAAGTTTAATTTTGGAACCTTTTATATACCCTGATATTTCAAATGATGCCTCTGCTTACGGGGGCAGTATTACCTTAACTTCCCTTATAAAAAGCGATGACATTAATAGCACCTATGTTAATGGCTATTTAAGGGCAGCTTTAGCAAATCAAAAAGCAAAGATTGCCCGTGGTACTTCCCCGCAAAATAAAGAAAATTTTAAACAATTTGCTTTTGAAGGCGGTTTAAATTTTAATTTGGCTAATTTATACAGTTTTAATGTTAACGGTAATATTTTTACTTATCCCGATGAAGTAAAAAATATTTCTTATTTCGGCGGTGTAATGAATCAAAATGAACTTGCTGATTTAGGAACAATAGACTATATATTAAATTTCCCACAATTTTCAGTAGGCGGAAATATAGTTTGGTTTTCATCGGAAAGAAATGCAAAAACATGCTTTGGTTACAAATATATTAATTATAAAAATAATTTAGCAGCCCATTCATTGATATTGAGAACTATAATACCGATTTCAACGAATTTATCAACAACTTTAGTTTACAATCATTTATTTGAAACGCATCATAAAAATAAAGATTTATTTGGCATTGGATTAAATTATTTATTTTAGAGGTAATTATGAAAGACAATAATGCACAGGCACATCACACAACCGAAGGGGATAACTCTCTGTCCAGGGACGCCGCAACAAGGGTTTTATCTTTAGTATCCCATAAATTAAAAACCCCTCTTTCAATTATAAACGGTTATTCTGAAGCAATCCTTTCAACAGTAAAACCGGAAGAAATGTCTTCTTTTAACATAAAAGCACTTGAAGATATTAATAAACAAGGGGAAAAGTTAAGTGTCTTGGTTGATAAACTCGTGCGCTTTGCTAATATCAGTGATTTGCTGCCGGAAGATTTGGTTAAAACCGATGTCAATGTAAGGAAAATATTTTCCGATACCTCTTCAAAATGTATTTTAAGAGATGATTCAATAACAGTAAATTCTTCAGATAATACTATCAGAAGTAAAGCCCCTACCATAGAAGTTAAATGTGATAATAACACAACTATACATGCAGACGGGACTTTGCTTGCCATAGCCATGGAAGAACTTGTTGATAATGCCATAAGGTTTAACAATAATGTTTCCAAAAAGATACGTTTATTTTATTATCAGGATAACGGCAAAGATGTTTTAGCTGTTGCAGACAATGGGGTAGGTATCAGAGAGGAACATATAACAAAAATTTTCCATAGATTCTATCAAATAGATGATTTCTTTACAGGCCAAATTGAAGGTTGGGGTCTTGGCCTAGCGCTTGTTAAGCGCATTATGAATTTACACGGCGGGAACATTACCGTTCGTTCACAATATGGGGTTGGGACAATTATTTCTCTGGTTTTCCCAAAAACAGATGATAAAAAACTTGAAAACATTCAACCAAGATTTTAATGAAAAAATCAAAACTTTCTCCTCTCTAATAAAGGACTTTAAAACTTTTGAGGATAGATTTGATAAAATATTATCACAAAAAAAGCGCAAATTCGAAATTCGTGATACCGCTTTTGAGCAGGATTTCCTCAATTTTTCCTTAGCTTTACAGAAGTTTGCTTTTAATGTGTATGATACTTTGCAGGAATTGCGTTTTAATTGCTTAAAAATTTTCCCCGAAGAAGAAACCCTAGCCCTAAAGGAACTTGGGATACTGTGTGCAGTATTCAACAATAATATCAGGAAATTTGATGCAATTTTTAAAATTATGGACCCGCAAGTTCCGGCTGCCGCCCTTAATTTAAAATGGGGTATTATAGATATTGCCCATAAAGATTTGTTAAATTTAGAAAAGCAGCTTTTATCTTTAATTAAAGAGGTTAAAAAATACTATGAATAAACCTTCAACACCAACACCGGTGCCTGCAGCACTTAGTACCTATAACAAAATAAATACGCTTTGTTTAACTATTATTGCCTCAGTTTGTATAATACTTGCTCTTATTTATACACGAACAATTTTAGTTCCTTTGGTAATATCTGTCTTTATTTTTACGATGATTACCCCCCTAATCCGCTATATTAAATATTTTACCCGCTGGCCTAAATGGTTATGCGTTTTAATAGCAACAACTGTTGTTTTAGTTCCTTTAGTACTCGTTATAATTTTTATTGCAAACTCCATATCAAATTTCGCCCAAGAAGCCTTAACTTACAGAGTTAAACTCTTGGAGGCTTTAAACCATTTCACCGCATTTTTAAAAAGTTTACAGATACCTGTTCCCGAGGAAATGCTTAACTTTACAAGTATAAGGGAAGTTCTATCCCTCCCACAATATGGGAAATTTTTAAAAGGTGTCGGTTCAGGGGCAATGACTTTTATTTCCTACTCCTTTTTAATATTTATCTTTTTGTTTTTTATGTTACTTGGAAGCGGGCGCACAAAAATTACTAATGATTTACTCAAAGAAATTCAAAATAAAGTTTCCGCTTATCTGTACATACACATTATAATGTCAATAATAACCGGTGTTTGCGTTTGGGTAGTTTATGCTTTCTGCGGGCTTGATTTGGCTATAATGTTTGCTGCTTTAACCGTTCTTCTTAATTTTATACCTAATATCGGCTCTATTTTGGCAGTTATTATTCCTATGCCAATTGCTTATTTACAATTCGGGTGGAGCGTAAAATTTGTAATGATTTTATTACTTCCCTCAATTATTCAATTTGTTTTAGGCAGTTTAATTGAGCCGAAAATTTTAGGTGAAGGCGTTGATTTACACCCTGTTACCGTAATAGGTTCCTTAATTTTTTGGGGGCTTGTTTGGGGTATACCTGGTGCCTTTATGGCTGTTCCTATGACGGCAGCCCTTCGTATAGTTTTAGCGAAACTTGAACCTACAAGGCCGTTTGCCGAACTTCTTTCCGGCAGATTACCGAAGTAAATTTTTAGTAAAAATATTGGCAATAAGTAGAACCATTGCAATTCGCTTGATTTATATTTTTGCCTGTTTCTTTTTGGCATAAACGGTTAGCTTTATCGCTTGTATCTTTACTATAAACCAAACATGCATACGGCCTGCCTGATTCTATAAAAACATAATACCGCATATCTTTTCCGAAAATATTTTTTTGACAAGCAACATAAGGTTGCTGTTTTTCATTCCAAATAGAACAGAATTGAGATGTTTGAATATCTAAATTACCTTCAGCTCCAACATAAGTATTGTTAGCCATATAATATCTTTGTGCTGCCTGTTGAACACTTTTTGTAATAGTTTTTAATTCTACATATCTTGCTTTACCAACTGCCATTTGATATTGCGGTAAAGCAATTGCGGCAAGTATGCCGATAATCACAACTACCACAAGCAATTCAAGTAAAGTAAAACCTTTGGTATCATTTTTTATTTTCATTTTATTTTCTCCTAAATTAATCTATATAGCGTTCTTATTAGCTATATACTTATATTTTAGAAAAAAAAAAAAAACGTCAAGTGGAATTTTACCGTCGCAAAATAAAATATTTCCGATAATTCCCTCCCACACTTTTAAGTGGGTGGAGGGATAAAGGGTGGGGGTAGATTATAAAATTAAGTATTACCTTATTTTACAACCCCACCCCCACCCCTCCGCCTTTCTTACGAAAGGGGAGGGGAGTAAAAGGAAGTATTTTAGAATTAAAAATCGTAGCGCACGAGCGTGTTTTTGCGCTGCGATGCAGATTTAAGATGATTTTTTATTTTTCTTTGACGACGAATAAAATAAAGCAAATTATGCGCGTCATCCGGCAAGTATTTTTGAGGAAATTTTGATTTTTACCGCGACGACGAATACACAGAAGAACGGGAGCGGAGCGACTCTCGGTATTCTAGGAACCGAAAAATCAAAATTTACCAAAAAGACGCCGACGGTAAAGAACTAAAACTGCAAATCTCTTATTTCAAGTTTTTCCAGGCGGAAAGATAGTCTTTAGGAGGATCCACTTCAAAACACTCTTGACGGTGTGTTATAGGGTTCTTAAATTCCAGTTTACGTGCATGCAGCATTAGGCGCGGTGCAGTTGCGCCTTTATAAAGCCAATCACCCAAAACAGGGCAGCCGAGCCAATTCATATGCACACGTAACTGATTTGTACGCCCTGTTAATGGGTGTAATTCCACCCAATAAAATTTACCTTTTTGTTGTTTCACTTTAAATTTTGTTTGTGCTTCACGCCCTACGGGGGAAGCCTTGATTCTTCCGCCTGCTTCACGCCCGNAAGCCTTAATTCTGCCGCCCGCCTCGCGCCCGATAGGGACATCAATTAAACCTTCTTTTTGCGGCATTTCCCCACAACAAATTGCATTATAAGTTTTATGGACTTCGCGGTTTGCAAACATCTCCATCATAGCATTTTGAAAGCGCTCATTTTTTGCAATAAGCATTATACCGCTTGTTTCTTTATCAAGCCTATGAACAAGGCCAAGCCGCGGCATATCTTTATCAAAACCCGACGGAGGATTTGCATAAATTGCCGAAACTAAAGTTTCTTCAGATGCAAAAAGTGCAGTTTTATTTTCTTCCCATGCAAGGCTTTGCGGATGCACCAACAGGCCGGCAGGTTTATTAATTACAAAAAAATTCTTACCTTCAAAAATAATTAAATCTTTAATATTTAGTGTATTTTTTGCAACAGGCCAAGTTATTTTAATTTCATCATTTTCTTCTAAAGGATAAGAGGGTTTTACAGTTTTTCCGTTAACGGTAATCTGCCCTTTTTTGATAAGATTTTGTATTAAATTTCTTGAATGTTCGGGGTAATTTTCCGTTACAAAAATATCAAGCCTTTCCGGCCTGACACCATTATATTTTAAAGTATCTTGTTTTGCTTTCATTTTTCTTTTCTCTTAAATAAAAATACCGATATAATTATTAAAATTATAGCAATTATTTGTGAAGGCGAAAACCCAAATAAACCGGCGCCTCTATCGTCAAACCTAAGATATTCAAGCACAAAACGAATAAGCCCGTAACCTAGCAAATAACCTGCAAAAATTACACCCTTTTTATGCGGTCTTTGGTAAAAATAATAAAGCACAAAAAACAAAATCAGCACTGCAAAGCTTTCCATAAGTTGAACAGGGTATAAACCGACATTATGCAAATGCTCCGGCACTAAACTTTGCGGATCTGTATATTTTACAGCCAAAAAATTATGGGAAATTTTACCGTAGCAGCAACCTGCCAAAAAGCAGCCAATACGCCCTATTGCATGGCCAAGTGCCAAAGGAACGGCAAAAAAATCAAGGGCAGGCAAAAGCGGTTTTTTATATTTTTTAAGCCAAAAGAAACCAGCAATAAAACCGCCGATTAACCCTCCATAAAAAACAAAACCGTAGCGGATTTTTTCAACTAAACTTGATGAGGCGAAAGTGTCAAAATTAAACCAAATAAAAAATAATTTTCCGCCGACTAAAGCACCGATAATTATCCAAAAAATAAGGTCAAAAATTTTATCTTTATCTAGGCCGAGTTTCGCTTGCTGTTTATAACAATAATAAAGCCCTGCGCCGTAGGCTAAGGCTGTCATTAGACCATAAGAAGGTATGGGAAAACCAAATATATATATAAAGGGATGCATTAAAGCATATCCTCCAAAATTTTAGGGTTTTCCTTTGCCATTTTTAAATAAGGATTTGTAGCAAGTTCCTGCTTAATTGTGCTTTTAAACCCTTCATTAAGGCCATAAGAATGGCCGGTATAAATTATTGTATCTTCAGGCAAAGCGGCAAGCATTTTTAAACTTTGTATTAAGCTCTCGGAGTTGGCACCGGGCAAATCAGTCCTGCCGACGGAATTAACAAATAAAGTATCCCCTGTAAACAAAATATTATCTACCTTAATACAAACAGAACCGCGCGTATGCCCGGGGGTTAAAATTACTTCTATTTTTAAACCGGCAAATTCAAAATTTTTAGGTGCTTTATAAGTTTCTATTAATTCATGGGGAAGGGTGCAAAAGGCCTCCTCCTTTTCTTCGATAAAACCTTTTAAATCATACTTTTTCAGGAATTTATCTGCTTCAGTCATATGATCCTGATGGGCATGAGTAAAAAATACCGCAACAGGTTTTAGAGATTTATCCTCTAAAAGTTTATAAATTGCGGGCATATCCCAAGAAGGGTCAATCAAAATTGCCTGGCCCTGATTTTCAACGATATAAGTACAATTGGACATTGGTCCTAACATAAGTGTATATACTTTCATTTTTTTATCCTAAACTCTATTTCCCCTTCACGTGCCATATTGTAGCTAACACGGGCCTCTTCTTCCAAAAAAGAACGGTCGCCTGAAAGGATTTTGTTATACTCCGTATTTAATTCTTCATATTCCGCATCAAGAGCGGCGATTTTGTCATTTAACTTACGCATTTTGAGCGAGTTGTGCAACAGGGCAAAAAAGCTATCATTAAACACCAAAACCGCCACCAAAACCGCTAGCAGAACTAAAAGAATATTCCTTTTGTTTTTAAATATTTTCATTATTTTCTACAGTAACCGGCGTATTTTGCCTTCTTACCAAGTTCCTCTTCAATTTCAAGCAGACGGTTATATTTTGCCGTTCTTTCGCTACGTGCTGGGGCACCTGTTTTAATTGCACCGGCATTTGTAGCTACGGCCAAGTCTGCTATAAAAGTATCTTCAGTTTCACCGGAACGATGGGAAATTATTGGCAAATAACCGGCCTGCCTTGCCATTTTAATAACCTGTATAGTTTCAGAAACTGTACCTATCTGGTTTAATTTTATCAAAATTGAATTTGCTACTTTACCTGTTATACCCTGTTTCAAACGAACGGGATTTGTAACAAATAAATCATCACCGACTATATTTATTTTTTTACCTAACTCTTTTGTGAGATACTGCCAAGCAGGCCAGGCATCTTCTTGCAAAGGGTCTTCCAAAGAAATTAAAGGAAATTTGTGAACCCAATTTTTATAAATTTGTGTAAGCCCTTTATAATCAAATTTTTTGCCTTCAAAATAGTAAATTCCGTTTTTGAAAAATTCACTTGAAGCTGCATCTAAAGCAATTTGCATTTTAGGGTAACCTGCTTTTTTTGATGCATCTACAAGTATTTTTAAAGCCTCTTCATGCTTTTTTATTTTCGGTGCAAAGCCACCTTCATCACCTACGGAAATACTCATTTTTTTACTTGTAAGCAAAGCTTTTAAAGTGTGGTAAGTTTCAGTTGCGGCGCGTAAAGCAGAGCTAAAAGTTTTGGCAAAAGCAGGCACAATCATAAACTCCTGAATATCAAGGCCGCTGTCCGCATGTTTACCGCCGTTAATAATGTTTAACATCGGTGTCGGCAAAATATATTGTTTTTCCTTTATACCGTAAACCTGCCTTAAATATTTGTAAAGCGGCATATTTTGGCTTACTGCGCCTGCCCGCAAAACCGCCATGGAAATACCCAAAATTGCATTTGCGCCGTAAGTTGTTTTATTCGTGCTGCCGTCTAATTTTAAAAGAGCTTTATCAATTTCCAAAACATTTTTAAAGTTACGGTTAACTAAATGTTTTTTTAATTTATCAACATTTTTCTTGGCTTTTAAAACCCCCTTGCCAAGAAAACGGTTTTTGTCTTTATCCCTAAGTTCAAGTGCTTCGTGGGTGCCTGTTGAAGCACCGCTGGGAACACTTGCAATACCTGTAAAACCGCCGTCTAAAATAACGATTGTTTTAAGTGTCGGAAACCCGCGCGAATCTAAAATTTCGCGTGAGTAAATATCTTTAATTTTCATAATACCCCCCGTATTATTTATGATAAGTTTGCAATTATTTTTTTAGCTTCGGCAATTAAGACGTCCGGAAGTTTCGGGTCTTTAGCTTCGGCGTAAATTCTTATCAAATTTTCCGTCCCGGAAGGGCGGAGAGCAAGCCACGCACCGTTTTTAAGGATGAATTTAAAACCGTCGCTTTGGTCAATGCGCCACACAGACATTTTATTTATTGACAAAGGCGGCCTTAAATTAAGCCTGTCCATAATCTGCATTATTTCAACAGCTTTTTTGGGGATACTGACCTTTTTATCATAACAGGGTTTATATTTTTTGTAGAAATCTTTAAAAATTTGTTTTAAATTTTTACCGCTTGTCGCTATCATTTCAAGTACAAGCATACAAGCCAAAATACCGTCTTTATCAGGGGTGTTACCGGATAAAGCTATGCCACCTGATTCTTCCGCACCGAAAATATATTGCCCGCTTATCATAAGCTCATTAATATATTTAAAACCGACGGGAGTTTCCCTAACTGTCATGCCATGGTTTTTGGCTACTTCGTCAATTAAATTGGTGGTAATCAAACTGCGGCAAACGCGGCCTTGTTGCTTGCGTTGGGTAATTACATGCTCTAGCAAAATAGGGGCAATTTGATTAGGGGAAATCCACTCCCCGTCCGGCCCGATTAAGCCGAATTTATCACAGTCTGTGTTACAGGCAATACCAAGATGTAATTTTTTACTTACAACAAGTTTGCTTAAATCTTTTAAAGATACAGGCCCTGCATTGGGAACTTTGCCGCCGAACATTACATCACGGCCTTCGTTTATGCCGTATATTTCAACACCGCCGATTCTAGTCAAAAATTCGCGAAAATAATTATCTGCTGCACCAAAAAGAGGGTCAATACCAACTTTTAATTTTGCCTTCTTAATTGCCTTGATATTTATAAAAGACATCAGGTGTTTTAAATATTCATCCCTGAAATTTTGCTCGGCAACTGCCGCATTTTTATGACCGAATTCAGTTATAGAACGGGTTACCATATTAGGAGGTAAGGTTTTGGCCTCAATATCTGCAACGACTTCATTATTAGCAATACCGCCATAATAAGAAATCCATTTAAGACCGTTTTGGAAATATTCACCCTCGCTTGCCGTAATAACAACAGCACCGACTGCCCCTTCATTTAAAACAGCCCACTCGGCAACAGGGGTAGGTAGTGGATATTTAGCCCTGCGAACAGTTATACCTTTTGTAGTTAAAACATCACACACAACATCAGCAAGGTTTTGGGACATAAAACGCGTATCACCCCCGACTAAAACAAGAGGGCGTTTAAATTTTAAACCCTTTTCTGCCAAATGTTTTTTATATCCCTCGCCTTCAAAACCATAATAAGGGTCGGTAAAAATATGTTCTGCGATGGCACAAGCCAAACGGTAGATATTATGGGCGGTAACAGTTTCGCCCAAAGTGCCGCGGAAACCGGCGGTAGAAAACTTTAAATCTGTTGCCATAAAACACCTCTAAATTGGAAATTACCCCCTAGAGTATATTAAATTACGAGATAAAATGCAACTATTTTTCTACCAAACGCGTATTAACAATTTCGGCAAAATACATTGTGTGGGTGTCGCCGTCTTGGTACCAGGTATCATTAACAATCTCATCTAGTTCGGAAAGTTTTATTTCGGTTTGATAAAGCACCATACACTCATAATGCAAGCCGGGCATATTAAGGCAAGGGGTGTTTATTTTTTCACTATCAAGTAATTCTAATTTTTGTGCGGAAATTTTATCTTCGTTTTTACCGGAAACAGTACCGCAGTAGGCAAGTTCTTTTTGTTTATCACAATTTAAAGGAACGGAAACAGTAAATTCTTTTGAACCGTCAAGTAAAGTTTTTGTATAACGGCTTTTGCGGACTAATACCATCATAACAGGTTTGCGCCAAATTATACCTATTTGCGCCCAACCGATAGTCATGACATTATTCTCCCCGGCATATTGCGTGGTTAAGAAAGCGCCTTTATTTAACTGTGTTAAAAAATCTGAAATTTTATAGTCGTAAGCAACATTTTTGATGATTGTTTTATTTGCCTTTTTCATAATTCCCCCTAAAAAGTTATAAAAACCTCATAGTTATTTTATATTATTTTAGGGGAATAGGCAAT
>CADAFA010000011.1:15165-17531 GCA_902787065.1 uncultured Elusimicrobium sp. | reverse complement strand
CAACAAATATTACTTTATTATTTTCCCTTTCCGCAATTTCGCGCGCCATAGATATAAAGCGCGAAACATCAAAAACTTCGTCTATCGGCAAAAAATCTACCAAGTGATAAGGCACTTCTTCAACCAAATACTTTCCATTTTCCCATTTTCCTAAAGGTGCAGCGGTACCGACATTCAACCCTTTATAAATTTGGCGGGAATCGACTGAAATAATACTGTAATTTAATTTTTTGGCAAGGTGTAAAGCAACTGCCGTCTTACCGACGGCAGTTGGACCGGAAATTATTATCGGTAAATTGCTCACTTAAATAATTTTTTATCCTTTTGAATTTTATTGCAAATAGCATTACACTTGCAATTAGGAACACAAACTTCCGGTAAGCGGAGCATTATGCGTGTATTACAATCTAAAAAGTCATTTGCGAGCGCCATAATTTTATCGGAAACAGCTTTGTCTATTTTTGTAAATTCTATACCGATAGTGTAAACCGGCCCTTTTTGACGTACCCAGGCAGTTTTTGCTTCTACATCAAATTTACCGACGGTAGGAATTTCCATTTTAATATGCATAGTACCTGCAATAGGTGCTTTTAAAAATGATACTATACGCATACCGGAGGCCGATAAATCTGCCAAAACTGCTGCGATTTGATGCATTTTACCGTCGCTATTATCAATATAAGTTAAATCAATAGGCTCAACGATATTGCTAATTACCGGCACGCGCGGATGGCGGCGGCGTTCGATAAAATTCTCATCTTTGCTCATAAGTTACACCTCTCATTTTAAAATTTTTCCGTTACTGTCTTTAATTAAAATCTCTTTTATTGTACCCACTTTTTCCAAAGTATTTGTTCTATACCACAAATTCCCGGAAGTCCGGCCGGAGTTTTTTGTCTCAAACAAAATTTCCTCTTTTTGCCCGATACGGCTTTTATAGGCTAAAGCGGAACACTCCCTAATTTCATTTAACAAAATATTTAAACGATTTTCCACTATTTTTTGCGGAATTTCTTTAAGTTCTGCCGCTGGCGTACCTTCCCTTGGTGAAAATTTAAAGCAATAAGCAAAACTAAAATTACATTTCTTGACAAGCTCTAAAGTTTGTTTAAAATCTTCTTCCGTTTCGGTAGGATAGCCGACTATAATATCCGTACTAATCAAAAAATCAAGTTGTTTTAGGTTTTTAATAATTTCAAAATATTCTTCCGCTGTATAAAGGCGTTTCATATCTTTTAAAACTTTAGTGCTGCCGCTTTGCAAAGGTAAATGCAAATGCCTTGCAATTTTTTTATTATCTTGCACAACTTTATAAAAATCGTCTTTAATAAAAACAGGGTGAGGGCTTAAAAAACGCACACGTTTAACTTCAGGTATTTTACAAACTTCTTCCAAAAGTTTGGCAAAAGTAAAACCTTTATAATTATAAGCGTTTACCGTCTGCCCGAGAAGCATAATTTCCGGGTGAGTTTTAGCTTTTTGGCGGCAATTTTCCAAAACAATTTCAGGGGATATTGAGGAAGCCTCCCCCCTCACATAAGGTACAATGCAATAGGCACATTTACAACTACAGCCGCGCATAATACTAACTTGGCCTGTAACTTTCTTTGAAGCTTCTTTTGGAGTATTTGCCGTTTTAATAGGCTTAAATAAAGAACTTTTTTCCAAAATTTCCGGGAATTTATCAAGCGACTTTGCCCCGCAAATAATATCCGCTTGCGGGAAACGTTTTTGAACTAATTTGCCAAGGCGCTCAGCAGCACAACCGGCAAAAATAATTTTGCGGCCTTGTTTTTCCGCTTTCCATTTTGCCAGGCGGCCCAGATAGGATAAAGCGCGGTGCTCGGCATGGTCGCGAATTGTACAAGTGTTTATTAAAACTAAATCTGCCTCGTTTAAAACTGATGTTTTTTGATAACCAAAACCAAATAAATGAAGCAGCATCTCTTCAGAATCTGCTTCATTCATTTGACACCCGTAATTTTGTAAATAAACTCTTTTCAAGGTATTATAAAGTTACTTTGAATTTACGTTTTGCAGTTTGTTCTTCTTTACCGTCTACATAAGCTTTAGCTTCAAGGTAAAAATTCCCGGTATTAAAGTTCCACCAGTCAAACCACCAATAACCATTAGCTTGACGGCAGTTTTGCCATTCCCCCCCATTAATGGATACTTGCATTGCAGAGCAAGGTTTCCTTGAACCTAAACGGAAACAATAATGCCCGCAAAAAACCGTTTCATTATTTTGCGGATAATCTATGCAAATATTTTTGCAAGTTTCATTATTATTTTTACAATTATTTTTTCTGGTCTTATTAACTAAGCCGGTAGCCAAAGTTTTAACTTTTGAATTTACTTTTTTTACT